>CAJMBB010000136.1 GCA_905211615.1 uncultured Collinsella sp.
AGAGAACGCTCCCGCAAACTGCCTCTTGACAACTTATAGGAGCGTCGGTTTTGTTGTGGTGTGCATTTTCGGTCAAGCTTTTCGTCAAGTGTTTGGTCAGCATCTGGTTTGCAGCCGGAGGCCTATTTTGCCCGCGCTGGTCGTGGCTGCCCACCCTCCTCGTAAGCTCAAATTGAGGTCCATCAGTTTGAGGAGGATGCCATGACTGACCAAGTTTTTGACCGAGCGCAGCTGGCCGAAGCCGTCGGCAACGATATTGCCGACATGGCTCACTTTTGGATGCTGCGGAAGTTTCAATTCCTGGAGCCGGCGCGCGAGCAGTTCGAGATCATCGTCGATCCGTGGCTCAGCTATTGCACAGAACCTTCGCAAAACGAAATCATGGCTTACAACATGGCATTTACCGATTGGCTGCTCTTTGAGCGCCCCTATCGCCATGACAAGACGCTGTTCGAGCTATATGTTGACGAGCCGCCGGCATCGCTTTCGCCTGCCTCGCTCAAGCGGCTCGAGCAGGTACGCGACACGCAGTATTTCTCGCGCTTTGGCATTTTGGACAAGGATCCTGCGAACGGCATGGTTGCGCTGAAGGATACGCGCACCGACCGTCGCTTTGATGTCTACGACCCGCATATCGTGCAAAAGGAGCATTGGAACGACGGCGCGATTGCGGTGCGCCTCGCCTGCGTCGACGATGTCTGGCTTACGGCGGGACAGCTCTACCTGTATGACATCGCGCGGCTGAGCGATACGGCGGTCGACGGGCCGGGCGCGGTGCATCCGGAGGACCTGCAGGACGGCTTTGACACCTCGTGCATCAGCTTCTTTTTGCGCCTGGTCCGCGACATCATGGGCGCCCAGGGGCGCTACGTGAAGTCGCTCAACATCTACGAGCAGGAGTGGGAGTAGGGGATGTGGCTGGTGTCGCCCTGCTGTCCCTGACTTTGTCTCAATCTGTAACGTTTGGCGGCTGTTTAGGCCCGTAACTGTTACAGATTGAGACGGAAGGTTTGGCGGCTGTCGAAAGATCTTGTTCTGTAACAACTAGAGGCTCAAAGACTGTCTTCCTGTTACAGATCAAGACATTTGTCAGCGGAGGCAACGGTGACGATGGTCCATTTGTCTGACGTGGTGGTGACGAAAGTGTCTAATACCGTTCTCAAACACAAACATGCGACTCGCAACACGTTGGCGCGGAATAGGATGCTCGCGCGGCTCACGGAGACGGCCAAGCAAGGTGCGCTGCTCTCAACGCATGACAATACCGAGCTCATGTGGCTGCGACGCCATGTTGGAACCGACGATATCGCGGAGCCCGAGCCGTACCTGTTCTGTTTTCAGCATGATTGGGATGCATTGACGCCGGCGGAGCGAGCGTTGAGGACTATCAAAGGGCTTGCGGAATTTCATCCCGATTGGGCGTTTTGGGGCTATGACGCGGCGCTTTTGTGGGGTTTGGAAGTGCCGAATGATCTGCTCGGGCCGCGTTATCTTGTTAAGACAGGTTGTTCGGTGACGTTGAGCAACGGGTGCAGGTTGTTGCGTCCGCAGATGGCGGGCGCGCTCGAGCGTGTCGATGGCGTGCGGGTGACGTCGTTTTGGCGCACGGTGGAGGATTGCTTGCTGCGTGCGCCGTTCTCCTACGGGTTGGCGATCGCCGATTCTGTATTGCGGGCGAAAGGCGTATCACGCGGGGATTTGTGCGAGCGCCTCCGCGCCGATTGCGAGGGCAGGCGAGGGTATCGCAGGGCACAGGTGATTGCGTCGTATGCGGACGGGCTGTCCGAAAACGGCGGCGAGTCTCGGTTCCGAGCGTTCTTTATTGCGTACGGCTTTCCGGTTCCGGAGCTGCAGGTGGAGTTTCGCGATCCGCTCGATTCGAGCCAGGTGTTTCGGGTTGATTATTTCTGGAGGCTCGAGGATGGGACATGTGTCATCGGCGAGCTCGACGGGAAGGGAAAGTATACCCTGCAGGATGGTGGGGATCGGGGGTCGGTCGACCCATTCGTGGCAGAACGTCAGCGAGAGTCTCATCTGACGATGCTCGGGCACAAGGTGCTTCGGTTTACGTTTGATGAACTCAAGAACCCGGGGAAGCTGGCTGAAAAGATGAGGCTGGCGGGAATTCAACAGCGGGCCGATCTGGCTGAGGAATGGAGACGCCAGTGGTATGGGCGCTGAGAGGTTTTGTCTCGATCTGTAACGTTTAGAAGTTGTTTGAGTTCGTAATTGTTACAGATCGAGACAAACCGGTGAAACGTCGACCGAATGTCTCGATCTGTAACATCAAGGGGCCCAATAACCCTGTACCTGTTACAGATCGAGACATTCCCCTGATGTTGCTGGGGTGGGGCTGCAACGTATTCCGTCCCCCCACATCCCCTCTTCCCTCCGTTAACCGATATGTCCGCAGCAATCCTGCCGCGCTGGATAATAATGGACAAATGTTCAAGTTAATCGTGAGGGAGGAGCTCGATATGGCGTCTGCCGATCGTTCCACGTTGTTTATCAATGCGACCGTCCTGGATGGTTCGGAGCATATGGAGCCGCAACCCGATATGGCCGTGGCCGTTGAGCGCGGTGTCATCACGTGGATGGGGCCGAGTGCTGTGGCGCAGGCGCCTGCGGGTGCCGAGGTTATCGACCTGACAGGCGCGTATCTCATGCCAGGCCTCATCAATATGCATGTGCATCTGTGCGGTTCGGGCAAGCCGGTTTCGGCGGGCGATGCGGGCGCGCTGATGAAGAAGCTCGATAATCCCGTGGGGCGCGCCATCGTGCGCCATATTCTTAAGGGCAGCGCCCAACAACAACTGGCAAGTGGCGTGACCACGGTGCGCGGCGCGGGCGACCCGCTGTTTGCCGATCTGGCCGTGCGCGATGCTATCGATGCCGGCAAGTATCAAGGTCCTCGCCTGGTGGCGCCGGGAACGGGTGTCACGGTGCCGGGCGGCCATGGTGCGGGTTTGTTCGCCCAGGTGGCCAACAGTCCCGCCGAGGCAGCCGAACAGGTGCGCGACCTGTATGCGCGCGGTGCCGACGTCATCAAGCTGTTCGTGACGGGCGGCGTGTTCGACGCTACCGAGGTGGGCGAGCCGGGCGTGCTGCGCATGCCGGTCGAGGTTGCCGCGGCGGCGTGCAAGGCGGCGCACGAGGTGGGCCTGCCGGTTATGGCCCATGTCGAGAGCACCGAAGGCGTGAAGGCTGCGCTTGAGGCCGGCGTTGACACGATTGAGCACGGCGCTCCGTTGACACCCGAGATCTTGGAGCTGTACCGTGGCGCCGCGGGCACGCAGCTCGAGGGGCGTGCTCCGAGTGTGACCTGCACTATCAGCCCGGCGCTGCCGTTTGTATTGCTCGACCCGGAAAAGACCCATTCGACTGACACGCAAAAGAAGAACGGCGATATCGTGTGCTCGGGTATTATCGAGAGCGCTCGTGCCGCACTGGAAGCTGGCGTTAAGGTGGGCCTTGGCACGGACTCGAGCTGCCCGTTCGTGACGCAGTACGACATGTGGCGTGAGGTGGCCTATTTTGCCAAGTATGTCGGCGTGAGCAACGCCTTCGCGCTGCATACAGCTACGCAAGTCAATGCTGAGCTGCTGGGGCTGGGCGGCGAGACCGGCACAATTGAGTGCGGCAAGGCTGCCGATATCTTGGTGACGCGCGAGAACCCGCTCGATGACCTGTGCGCTCTGCGTGAGCCGATGCACGTGATGTGTCGCGGCGATCTGGTGCGCAAGCTCAAGGTGAAGCGCATCCTCGAGGTGGATGCCGAGCTCGACGCGATTATGGCCATGCCAGCCGAAGCGCTTGCCGAGGAGCTCGCCCGCGATGGCGTAGCATAGGTGTGAAAAAGGGACGGTCCCATTGTCATAATCAAAAAAGCCGAGGTCTCAGCGCGAGGCCTCGGCTTTTATTTTGTCCCATGGTATGGCGGCTAGGAGCGCGTCTCCATCTTGGCGTGGCACTTGGGGCAGGTGACGCGGATCTTGCCCTTGCCCTTGGGGACGGAGAGCATCTGGCCGCAGTTGGGGCACTTGAGGTATGCCGTGGTCTTGCGACCCTTCCACATCTTCTTGGCCGTGCGCTTGGCACGCTCAAAGTCTTCCTTACTGGTGCCGGCTGCGCGTGAGGTGCTAGCCGCTGCAGCGCCGCCGCCCAAGCTGGCGACGAACTTGCCCAAGCCGGGAACATTGGCGGTCGTGGCGACAAAGGCCTCGTTCTCCTTGCGACGTGCATCGATATTTTTGGACAGGCCGCGCAGCACGCCAATCACGATTACGGCGATGGCGATCCAGCTGAGCCACTGGATACGAGCCATCGAACCGATCACGGCGATGATAATGCCTGCGAAGCCCATCACGATGGTGAGTTCGTCAGCGCCATTGCGGCCCTTCATAAAGTCATTCATGCAAATTGCCTTTCATTCGATATGCCGCACGCCTTTATACCCGATTTAGAGCAAGGGGGACAGGTTAATCTGCACCAATGTGGTGCAAACGTACCTGTCCCCAATGCCCCAATTACTTGGAGAGTTTGTCGACGACGCGTTCGATTTCGGCGAGTTTGGCGGCTTTGAGGTCTTCGTCGCCCGATTCGATTGCCGAAGTCACGCAGCCCTCGATATGCGCCTTGAGCACGTCGGCGTTAATGCGCGCGAGGAGCGCCTGTGTGGCCATGAGCTGCGTGGAAATATCGACGCAATAGCGGTCCTCATCGACCATCCGCAAGATGCCGTCGATCTGGCCGCGTGCCGTCTTGAGCATGCGGGTCACCGATTTGTGGTCTGCCATCATGGCGGGTCCTCGTTTCTGGTCGATGGGGTCGAATGTCTCTGGTAGCTGCTACGCGGCGGTCACGGACAGGGCGTGGAACTTCTCGCCGGCGCCCTCGACGGCGGCAGCGAGCTGCTCAGCGGTCACGGTGTCGGCGCACTCCACCTGTACGGTCTGAGTCTCGTGATCGGCGTCGGCGTCGGTCACGCCGGCCACGTTGAGCAACGCCGTCTCGACGGTGGCGTCGCAGTGGCCGCACATAAGGCCGGAAGTCTTAATTGTGAAACGCATGGGTATTCCTCTCTGTTGTGTCGGCTTTCCCAGGCACCCGACCTTGACCTTCAAGCCGTCGCTCGCGTACCAAAGTACGCGTCGCTCCTCTTTCAGGTCAATCTCGGGCACCTGGAAAACCCGTTCTAAATGGACTTAATGGTGATCCTATTTTGCCACTTTGGGCTTAAAGGATTTTAGGCGCAGAGCGTTGCTCACGACACATACGCTCGACAGGCTCATGGCCGCGGCGCCGAACATCGGCGAGA
>CAJMBB010000137.1 GCA_905211615.1 uncultured Collinsella sp.
AGCGTACCTCCGACGCTTAACCGCCGACACAAACCAACGACTAGCGCGTCGGGTCAACTGCCACCTTCCCGCTCTCCAGCACGTGAACGCGACCGTCGGCAAGCATCTGCACGACCTCGGGATACAGCACATGCTCGATCGCGTGGATGTGCTCCTCAAGCGTGTCGACGTCCCAGCTCTCCTCAACAGCCAGCGCACGCTGGGCGATGATGGGGCCGTTGTCGTAGATCTCGTTGGCAAAGTGCACGGTCACGCCGGTCACCTTGACGCCGCGAGCAAACGCATCGTCAATCGCATGGGCACCGGTAAAGCTCGGCAGTAGTGCCGGATGCAGGTTGACCACGCGATTGGGGAACGCTGCCAGCAGCGGCGTGTGCACCATGCGCATGTAACCGGCCATCACCACGTACTCGCAGCCACGCTCGAGCAGCTCATGCGCGATAATCTCGTCAGCCGCGATGGGGTCGGCATAGACATCCTTGGACAGCGTGAGTGTCTGGATGCCTGCACGCTCGGCGCGCTGCAAGCCCTTGGCCGAAGGACGGCTCGACACCACAAGCTCAATCGAAGCGTTGAGCTTGCCAGCGGCGATCAGGTCGATCAGCGCCTGCAGGTTGGTGCCAGAACCGCTGATAAGCACGCCAATCTTGAGCGGCTCAGCCGTATCGGTGCCGGTCGGACGGGTGTAGGGCACAAAACCCAGACCCTCGGCAGCAGCCATCTGCTCGTTAGCGCTCATCGGAGTACACAACCTTACCGGAACCCTCGACGCACTCGCCCACGCGGAACGGCTTCTCGCCCAGCGCGACCAGCGCCTCGGTCACGGCAGCCTCGTCCTCGGGAGCGACGATCAGGCACAGGCCGACGCCCATGTTGAAGGTCTTGCATGCCTCGTTGGGCGCGAGCTCGGCCTGACGCGACACGTAAGTAATGACGGGCGGAACGTCCCAGCCCATCTCGGCACCGTTGCGGGTGACCACGGCGTCGACGTCGTCGGCAAGCGCGCGGTTGAGGTTCTCGGTGATGCCGCCGCCGGTGATGTGGGCAATGGCGTGCACGTTGGCACCACCGCGGAGCAGCTCCAGAATCGGCTTGACGTAGATGCGCGTGGGAGCCAGCAGGGCGTCGGCCAGCGAAGCACCGCCGAGCTCCTCGAGCGGACGGCTCAGCTCCTCGGCCTTAGCGGCGGCCTCGGGCGTGCCCGGCTTGATGCCGTCGACACCGATGACCTTGCGCACGAGCGAGTAACCGTTGGAATGCACGCCGGTGGAAGGCAGGCCCAGGATCACATCGCCGGGGCGAACGTTCGCGGGGTCGAGCATCTTGGGACGATCGACAACACCCACGGTAAAGCCGGCGAGGTCGTAATCGGCGGGGGCCATGACGCCCGGGTGCTCGGCCATCTCGCCGCCCACGAGCGCGCAACCCGCGAGCTTGCAGCCGTCGGCCACGCCCTTGATGATCTTTGCCATGTGTTCGGCCTCAATGTGGCCGATGGCAACGTAATCCAGGAAGAACAGCGGCTCGGCGCCCGAAGCCAAAATGTCATTGACGCACATGGCGACCAGGTCCTGGCCCACCGTCTCGTGACGGTCCATGATCTGGGCGAGCACGAGCTTGGTGCCCACGCCGTCGGTGCCGCTGATCAGGATCGGGTCTTCCATATCCTTGAGCGCGGCGGCCGAGAACAGGCCACCAAAGCCACCGATGCCGCCGATAACCTCGGGGCGGTTGGTGTCCTTGACCATCTGCTTAATAGCGTCGACGGCACGGCCACCCTCGGCGGTATCGACGCCGGCGTCCTCGTACGTCACATGCTTGCTGTCGCTCATCTGAGCCTTCCTCTCCCACTACCGTGGCGCCGCGCGGGCGCCAAACGGTGCTCATAGTTGCATTCATTTCGGCGCGCGCCATAACAGCACGCGCCGTCATATCAACAAAACAGCAGGTAAAACCTACCAAAATAAACCTGTCCCTAAATGGCAGGTTTTAGGCCTCGCCGTGCTCCTCTTCCCAGCTGCGGTCGTCGTATTTCTCGACCACGGCGTCGTCGTCAAAATGCAGCGGCTTGTCCAGGTTGCGGGGCTTGAAGCCCTCCATGAACTTGTCGCGGCCAAAGCTCTCGGGAATCGCCACGGGGTAGCGTCCGGTAAAGCACGCATCGCAGTAACCGCCCTTGGGCATGACCTTCAGCAGGCCCTCGACCGAAAGGAAGGCCAGCGAATCGGCGCCAATGTACTCGCAGATCTCGTCGACCGTCTTGTTGGCGCTGATAAGCTGCGACTGCACGTCGGTATCGATACCGTAGAAGCACGGCCAGATGACCTCGGGCGAGTTGATGCGGATATGAATCTCCTTGGCGCCGGCGTTGCGCAGCATCTTGACGAGCTGCACCATGGTGGTGCCGCGGACGATGGAGTCGTCGATGACGACTAGGCGCTTGCCTTCGATGTTGTCGCGCAGCGGGTTGAGCTTCATACGCACGCCCATGGCACGCAGCTCCTGCGTAGGCTCGATAAACGTACGGCCCACATAGCGATTCTTGATGAGGCCCTCGCCAAAGGGAATGCCGCTCTCGTGCGAATAGCCCTCCGCGGGCGGCAGGCCGGAGTCGGGCACGCCGATGACCAGGTCGGCCTCGACGGGCTCCTCATGTGCCAGCTGACGACCCATGTCATAGCGGCAGGCGTAGACGCTCTTGCCGTTCATGATGGAGTCTGGGCGAGCGAAGTAGACCTGCTCAAAGATGCAGTTGGCAGGCTCTTCGGCGGCAGGCACACCCTGCTCGGACACAAGGCCCTCGGCGCTGATGCGCAAAATCTCACCGGGACGGACGTCGCGGACGTACTCGGCACCCACGATATCGAGCGCACAAGTCTCGGAGGCGACGACCCAGCCGCCGGCGCGGGTGACATGGGTGGTGGCGTCGACCGTCGCGGCGCCGTCCTGCGACGGCAGCTGCGAAACGGATGCGGCATCGGCCTGGTCCAGGCCCTCGTCCACCAGCTTGCCCAGCACCAGCGGGCGAATGCCGTGCGGATCGCGGAATGCGTAGAGCGCCTGCTCGTTGATGAGCGTCATGGCGTAACCGCCGCGCACGAGCTCCATGGTCTTGCGAATGCCCTCGCGCAGATGGCCTGTACGCTGAGTAAAGTAGCCGATGAGTTTAGTCGCGACCTCGGAATCCGAGTTGGAGAGGAACGGCACACCCAGCTCGATCAGCTGGCGGCGTAGCTCGTCGGTGTTGACGAGGGTGCCGTTGTGCGCGAGCGCGATAATGACGCTATTGATGGTAGAGAGGTGCGGCTGAGAGGCTTCCCAGCTCTTGGCGCCGGCGGTGCCGTAGCGCACATGGCCCACGGCCAGCTGACCGGAGAGCGTCGACAAGTCGGCATTGGAGAACACGCGGTCGAGCAGGCCCAGATCCTTGCGGACCATAACCGTACCGCCGTCGCCCACGGCGATTCCCGCCGATTCTTGGCCACGGTGCTGCAGTGCACGCAGGCCAAAGTACGTCAGTCGAGCCACGTCGCGATCGGGCGCCCAGACACCAAAAACGCCGCATTCCTCATGCAGCTGGTCGGAGTCCGGATCATACGTCGACATGGTGTTCACCTGTCCCGCGGCACGCTCGGCCGCGCGGATGGTTTCTTGAGACATGGCATCCCCTCAGAGCCTCGTATTTTGGCGTTACCCGCCTTATTATACGCACGGCGCGACGCGCTCCCCAGCGCATGAGCAGCGCTTTTTAAAAGCCCACCGAGCTAATAATCCGTTTTGCGGCCAAACATTTTATCGGTCTGTCCAGTGCCAGCGCCCGCGCCCCCAGATGGCCGCCGCGTCCACCGTTGGGGATTACAAAGTTGCAATTGGGACGTTCGTCCTGTCTTTTGGCAGGTCGGCGGCGTATCCTTATAACCTACAACAAAGCGAGAAAGGTTCTGTATGGATCGAAACGAACTCGACCCCAGCGTCCCCAGCGCCACGGAGGTCAAGAAGATCCCGCTCATCATTAAGGTGTACGCCGTCCTGTGCATCCTGTCCGGCGTGGGCACGCTCCCGTCGGTCGCTGCCTTTATGTGGCAGGTCATTACCGCGCTCATCAACGGCAACGCCGCCGCCAAGCTCGGCGACAACACGCTCGTCGCAGTCGGCCTTATCGTCGCCGGCATCATGCTCTCTGCGGCAAGTGCCGTCATCCTGATCATCTTTGGCCTGGACCTCATCAAGAACCAGCGCCGCAACGCCGCGCGCCTGTCCTATATCCTTATCGCATTTACCGTCATCGAGCTTTTGGTCGACGTGATGCTCCAGGGTATCGGGCTTTTCTTGCTTCGTCCCGCTATTCAGCTCGGCATCCTCATCGCGCTTTCGGCCACCGTCGACCCCACGCTTCGTCAGGAGCGCGAACTGCAGCGCCGTCTGCAGGAGATGCTCGACCGCGACGCCGCCGCCGAGGGCATGCTCGGCCGCGATGAAACCGGCGAGGGCTACATCAAGCTCAACTACTTCAACCTGTTCTGGGTATTCCTCGTCTGCTGCGTGCTCGGCCTGATTGCCGAGGACATCTGGCACATGACGGTCGACGACCCAGGCGTCTACCAGGACCGCGCCGGCATGCTGTTCGGTCCCTTCAGCCCCATCTATGGCTTTGGCGCCGTACTCATGACCATGGTGCTCAACCGCTTCTATAAAAAGAACCCCATCATCATTTTCCTGGTAAGCGCTGTGCTCGGCGCAAGCTTTGAGGTGTTCGTGGGCTGGTTTATGCAGACCTCATTTGGCGTGGTCTCGTGGAGCTACTCGCACATGAAGCTGTTCGGTATGCCCGACCCACTCGCCGTCCTTACGGGCGGACGCACCTGCACGGGCTTTGCCTGCCTGTGGGGCCTGGGTGGCCTTATCTGGATCAAGCTGCTGCTGCCGAGGCTGCTCAAGCTCATCAACATGATTCCGTGGAAGAGTCGCTACTCGGCTACCGTCATCTTTACCGTCATTATGCTGGTCGACGGCGTCATGACGCTGCAGTCGCTCGACTACTGGTACCAGCGCGTCAACGGCACGGAGCCGGATATTCCCGTCGCGCAGTTCTACGGCAAGTATTTTGATAACGACTACATGGAGAACCGCTTCCAGAGCATGACCATGAGCCCCAAGGATGCGACGCGCGTGTAGCGTCACGCAATGCCGAGATTATCCAACGCACAGAAAAGCCCGCTGGCAGACTGATTTGAACTGCCTCCCATTTCTTGGACATGAGAAATGGGAGGCTTTCTTTATGCGC
>CAJMBB010000138.1 GCA_905211615.1 uncultured Collinsella sp.
ACGATCGACTTCATGTGCCGCCATGCGGCCGGGGCGAACGCGGGTCCAAGATTGTCAAAAAAGCGGTCGGCGCGCAGTGCGCCGACCGCCGATATATGGGGTCTGATGGTTTTTGCCAGCTAGGGCCTCTTACTCGTCTAGGAGATCTTCTGGCATGTCGTTGCCGTCGCCTAGATCGACAGGGGTTTCTTCGGGGGCAGAGCCGTTTTCCGTGGCTTCACCTTCGGGCTTCTCTTTGGCGGCCGTCATGCGGGCTACGGCGCAGATGCGGTCGTTGTCGTCGACGGTCATCATCTTGACGCCCTGGGTGGCGCGGCCAGTCTGGCTGATCTCATCGGTCTTGACGCGAATGACCGTCGCGCCCTCCGTCACGATGAACAGCTCGTGCTGCGGGCCCACCGTCTTCATGGCCGCGAGGTTACCCTTACGCTCGGTCATTTGGATGGTGTAGACGCCCTGGCCGCCGCGATTCTGCTCCGGGTAGTCCGCAACCGGCGTGCGCTTGCCGTAGCCGCGCTCGGTGATGACGAACAGATCACCGTTGCCGTTAGTGACTTCCATGCCCAGAACGCTCACGCCGTCCTTCATACCAATACCGCGAACGCCGCTGGTATCGCGGCCGGTGGCGCGCACCTGCTCCTCGGAGAACATGATCGCCTTGCCCGCGGTGGTAGCCAGGATAATCTTGTCGCCCTCGCGCACGCGGCGCACGTTCAGCAGTGCATCGTCGTCACGCAGGTTGATAGCGATCAGGCCATCACGGCGGCTACGATCGTAAGCGCTCATCACGGTCTTCTTGACCATGCCGCTCTTGGTGGCAAACATCAGGTACTCGTCGGCAGGGAACTCGCGGCAACTGATGACGCTCGCGATCTTCTCGCCCTCCTCGAAGGGCAGCAGGTTGACGATCGCGGTACCGCGCGCCTGGCGCGTACCCACCGGCAGCTCGTGCACCTTCAGGCGATAGACCTTGCCCTTGCTCGAGAAGAACAGCACGTACTCGTGCGTGGACGCGATGAACATCTCGTCGATAACATCGTCCTCTTTGAGGTTGACGCCCGACACGCCCTTGCCACCGCGTTTCTGGGCACGGTAGGCGGCCACCGGAATGCGCTTGACATAGCCGGTGTGGGTGATGGTCACGACCATATCCTCGTCGGCGATGAGGTCCTCGACATCCAGGTCCTTCTCAACCTGGCTGATCTCAGTGCGGCGCTTGTCACCGAACTTCTTGGAGATCTCGCGCATCTCTTCCTTGATGACGCCCAGGATCTTCTCCTCATGCGCCAGCAGGTCCTCGTAGTAGGCGATGGCGCGGCGCAGGCCGTCCAACTCTTCTTGGATCTTGTCGCGCTCCAGGCCGGTCAGGCGGCGCAACTTCATCTCGAGGATGGCCGTGGTCTGCTCGGGCGTAAAGCCAAAGCGCTCGATCAGGCGGCTGCTGGCCTCGGAGTCGGTCTGCGAGGAACGGATGATGCTGATGACCTCGTCGATATGGTCAAGGGCCATCAGGTAACCCTCGAGGATATGCGCGCGGGCCTGGGCCTTCTTAAGGTCGAAGCGGGTGCGGCGAGTGACGACGTCGACCTGGTGGTCGATGTAGTGCTGCAGCATCTCGCGCAGGCTCAGGCATTTGGGAACGCCGTTGACGAGCGCCAGGTTGTTGGCGCCGAAGGTCGTCTGCAGCGAGGTGTACTTATACAGGTTGTTGAGCACGACCTGCGGAATGACGCCCTTCTTGAGCTCGATGACCAGACGGATGCCCTTCTGGTTGGACTCATCGCGCATATCCGAGATGCCCTCGATGCGTTTATCGTTGACGAGCTGGGCGATCTTCTCCTGCAGGGTGCCCTTGTTGACCATGTAGGGAATCTCGGTAAAGACCAGGCGGCTGCGGCCGGTCTTGGTGGACTCCACATGTGCCTTGGCACGCACGGTAATGGAGCCGCGGCCGGTCTCGTAGCTCTGCTTAATGCCGGCGCTGCCCATGATGATGGCGCCGGTGGGGAAGTCAGGACCGGGCATGATCTGCATGAGTTCGTCGACGGTGGCGTCGGGGTTGTCGATCAGGTAGCAGGTGGCCTCGATCGCCTCGGTGAGGTTATGCGGGGCGATGTTGGTGGCCATGCCGACGGCGATGCCCTGGCTGCCGTTAACCAGCAGGTTGGGGAAGCGCGCAGGCAGCGCCACGGGCTCGGCGAGCGATTCGTCGTAGTTGGGCTGCCAGTCGACGGTATCCTTCTGCAAGTCACGCAGCAGTTCCATGGCGGGCTTGGCCAGGCGACTCTCGGTGTAACGCATGGCTGCCGCGCCGTCGCCGTCGATGTTGCCGAAGTTGCCATGACCGTCGATGAGCGGCGTGCGCATGGAGAACCACTGTGCCAGGCGGACCATGGCCTCGTAGACCGCGGAGTCGCCGTGCGGATGGTACTTACCGATAACTTCGCCGACCGTCCAAGCGGACTTCTTGTGCGGACGGTTGGGGTAGATGCCGCTCTCGTTCATCGCGTACAGGATGCGGCGGTGCACCGGCTTTAAGCCGTCGCGCACGTCCGGCAGGGCGCGCGCCGTGATGACCGACATCGAATACTCGATAAACGACTGCTTCATCTCGCGGCCAAACTCCGAAATCTGGAGCTGACCGCCGTTGATATCCTCGCCGGCCGAGGCGCCACGGTCGACTTCGCCAAAGCTCTCCTCGAGCTCACCGTCGTCGTCCTCTTCCTCGTCATCATCGGCATCGGGGTTATAGGCGTCCGGGTCGCCGTCCTCGCCCTGCTCAGCACGGGCAAGCAGGCGCTTCAGATCGTCGGGCATACCGGCATCGCCGGCCTGGTCCATACCCTCGTTATTGTTGATATCGTCTGCCACGTTACCTCCTCTTAAGCATCAAGGAATCGTGCATCATGTGCGTGTTTTTCAATGTACTCGCGGCGATAGCCGACCTCGGAACCCATCAGCTCGCGCACGGCGCGGTCCGCCACCACGGCGTCCTCGATCGACACGCGCTGCAGGATGCGGGTCTTGGGATCCATCGTCGTCGAGGCAAGCTGCTTGGGGTCCATCTCGCCCAGGCCCTTGTAGCGCTGGACGGTATAGCCCTTGCGCTTCTTAGTGATCTTGCCGTCCTTGGCCTTGCCGTCCTCGTCGTTATCGTCGGGGTTCAGGCCCAGGCTCTGGATGGTGTCGCGCAGGATCTCGTCTTCGGGCTGGCGGCCGTTGGGATACACGTAGTGGATCTTGTTGCGCACCTTAATGCCAAAGATGGGCGGGCAGGCAACATAGACGTAGCCGGCATCGATCAGCGGACGCATGTACTTGTAGAAGAACGTCAGCAGCAGGATGCGGATATGCGCACCGTCGACGTCTGCATCGGTCATGATGATGATCTTGTGGTAGCGCGCCTTGGTGATATCGAAGTCGCCGCCGTCGCCGGCGCTCGTCGTGACGCCGCAGCCGATCGCGGTAATCAGCGACTGGATGGTGTCACTCGAGAACGCGCGATGGTCACCAACGCGTTCGACGTTCAGAATCTTGCCGCGCAGGGGCAAAATCGCCTGGATGTCTCGGCGACGGCCGTCCTTGGCCGAACCGCCTGCCGAGTCGCCCTCTACGATGAAGAGCTCGGTCAGCTCGGCATCGCGCACCGAGCAGTCAGCGAGCTTACCGGGCAGGGACGCCGTCTCGAGCAGGCTCTTGCGGCGGGTCGCCTCGCGCGCCTTGCGGGCGGCATTGCGCGCCTTGCAGGCCTGTTGCGCCTTCTTGACGATCTCGCGGGCGGGCTTAGGATGCTCCTCCAAGTAATCGGCAAGGCCGTCGGTCACGATCTTGAGCGTCAGCGTGCGCATATAGGAGCTGCCGAGCTTGGCCTTGGTCTGGCCCTCAAACTGCGGATCGGGCAGCTTGACCGAGATAACGGCCGAAAGGCCCTCGCGCACATCGTCGCCGGTCAGATTGGCGTCTTTTTCCTTGAGCAGGTTCTGCTTGCGCGCGTAGTCGTTGATCACGCGGGTGAGCGCGGTGCGGAAGCCCTCAAGGTGCATGCCGCCCTCGGGAGTGTAGATGTCGTTGGCAAACGACATGACGTTCTCGCCGTAGCCGCTATTCCACTGCAGGGAAACCTCGACCTCGCCCATCTTGGCCACGGGCGCATCCGGGTCCGATTTGCCCTCGATGTAGATGGGCTCCTTAAAGGCCTCGGGGACGTCCTTGCCCTCGTTGAGGAACTTGACGAAGTCGATGATGCCGCCCTCGTAGCAAAACTCCTCCACGTGGGGAGTCGCCTCGCGCTCGTCGGTCAGCACGATCTTGAGGTTCTTATTGAGGAACGCCGTCTCCTGCAGACGGTTGTGCAGCGTATCGAAATCGTAGATGCAGGTCTCGAAGATCTCGTCGTCGGGCCAGAAGGTGACGGTGGTGCCCGTCGAATCCGAGGTGCCCACGACCTCCATCTTCTTGACGGTCTTGCCGCGCGAGAACTCCATCTCGTAGGTGTTGCCATCGCGACGAACCTGAACGACCACGCGCTTGGACAGCGCGTTGACGACGGAGATGCCCACGCCGTGCAGGCCGCCCGAGACCTTATAGGCCGAGTTATCGAACTTACCGCCGGCGTGCAAGATCGTCATGACGACCTCGAGCGTCGGGATCTTTTTAACAGGGTGCTCGTCGACGGGGATGCCGCGCCCGTTGTCGACGACCGTGATGGAGTTGTCGGCGTGGACCGTCACCTGGATCTCGGTGCAGAAACCGGCCATGGCCTCGTCGACGGAGTTGTCAACGATCTCCCACACCAGGTGATGCAGACCGCTGGCGCTCGTCGAGCCGATATACATGCCCGGGCGCTTACGAACGGCCTCGAGACCTTCGAGAATCTTAATCTCGCCGCCATCGTAATCGTTTTCGTTTGCCACACGTCCTCCTTCAGTCAAGAAAATGTGTACAGCCTTACTAGTTTATCGTAAAAAAATACCCTCGGGAACGAGGGTATTTGGCTCTACAAGGCCACCAGATGCGATTTAAGGCTCTTTTTTGCTTTGCACGCCCTTGGCCCACTCGGCACTGGCTCTCATGGCATTCTCGAGGGCCTCGCGCAGTTTTTGGTCTTCGATGGGCGCCACTTGGCGCTCGATCTCGGTACGCTCGGCCTCACTTAGGTCGGCGTGCGGGGCCGGCGGTCGCTCGGTCGGCGCCGGGCGCAGGCGCTCCTTGGCGGCAGGCGGCGTGTGACCGGG
>CAJMBB010000139.1 GCA_905211615.1 uncultured Collinsella sp.
GGGCGCCCGCCCCGAGGACGTGGCTGCCTCCATCTTCCAGGCCGTCGTGACCCAGACCATCTCGGGCCTAGCGTGCGGCCGTCCCATCCGCGGCAACGTCGCCTTCCTGGGCGGCCCGCTGCAGTATCTCTCCGAGCTGCGCCACCGCTTCTACCTCACGCTCAACCTGGACGAGGAGCACCGTATCGTGCCCCAAAACGCCCACCTGTTTGTGGCGAGCGGCGCCGCCATGGCGCACGAGTCCAACAAGCTCAGCACGTTCCCGCAGCTCATCGAGGCCATCGACAGCTTGGGCGACACGCAGGGTGCCGAGGTCGAGCGCCTGGATCCGCTCTTTGTCACCGATGAGGACTTTGCCGAGTTCAAGACTCGCCACGACACCGAGGTCGTCCCCAAGGGCAAGCTCGACGGCTACACCGGCCGCGTGTTCATTGGCATCGACGCCGGCTCCACCACCATGAAGGCCGCGCTCGTGGGCGAGGACGGTCAGCTGCTGCACACCTGGTACGGCAACAACAACGGCGACATCCTGGGTACGGCCAAGGTCATCATGGCCGATTTCTACAACCACATTCCCGCCGGCTGCACCATCGGCCACGTGACCACCACGGGCTACGGCGAGGCGCTGCTCATCGAGGCCCTCAAGGCCGATTCCGGAGAGATCGAGACCGTCGCGCACCTGCGCGGTGCCAAGGCGTTCCTGCCCGGTGTCGAGTTCATTCTGGACATTGGCGGCCAGGACATGAAGTGTCTGCGCGTCAAGGACGGCGTCATTGAGCACATCATGCTCAACGAGGCCTGCTCGTCGGGTTGCGGTAGCTTTATCGAGAGCTTCGCCGTCTCTATGAACATGGACGTGCGCGCGTTCGCCAACGCTGCCATCCATGCCAAGGCCCCCGTCGACCTGGGTAGCCGCTGCACGGTCTTTATGAACTCGCGCGTCAAGCAGGCGCAAAAGGAAGGCGCCACGGTGGGCGACATTGCAGCCGGCCTGTCCTATTCCGTCATCAAGAACGCTCTGTTCAAGGTTATTAAGCTGCGCGACCCCAAGGAGATCGGCAGCCAGGTGATCGTCCAGGGCGGCACCTTTATGTCCGATGCCACGCTGCGTGCGTTTGAGCAGCTCACTGGCGTTCACGCCGTGCGTCCCGACATCGCCGGCTGCATGGGCGCCTATGGTGCGGCCTTGCTCGCCCGCGATCGCGCCGGCGCCGACGGCACCTCGACCATCCTTTCTGCCGAGGACATCGCGCACCTCACCGTGACGCAAAAGCATGTCCGCTGCGGCCGTTGCTCCAACAACTGCCAGCTCACCGTCAACGACTTTGGCGGCGGCAGGCGCTTCATTACCGGCAACCGCTGCGAGAAGGGCGCCGGCCACAAAAAGCAGAAGACCGAGGCTCCCAACCTCTTCAAAAAGAAAAACGAGCTGCTCTTTAACCGCGAGGTGCTGAGCCCCGACGAAGCCCCGCGCGGCACCGTGGGTATCCCGCGCGCACTCAACATGTACGAGAACTACCCCTTCTGGCACGCGTTCTTTACGCGCCTGGGCTTTAGCGTGCAGCTGTCCGACCAGTCGAGCAAGAAGACCTACCAGGCGGGCATCGAGTCCATGCCGTCCGAGAGCGTGTGCTATCCGGCCAAGATGAGCCACGGCCACGTGATGAACCTTATCGACCGCGATGTCGACTTCATCTGGATGCCGTGCGTGCGCTGGGAACGCAAAGAGGACCCGACCGCCGGCAACTGCTACAACTGCCCCATCGTTATGAGCTACCCCACGGCGCTGGCGCTCAACATCGACGAGATCCGCGAGCAGAACATCGAGTTCCTGTACCCGTTTGTGCCCTATCACGACAAGACCGAGCTCAAGCGCCGTCTGTACCAGGTGCTCGCCGTCGACCGCGTGGCCGATGCCGAGGCTGGGCGCGGTCGCGTGCGTGGACCCAAGATCACGCGCTCCGAGGTCGACGCCGCCGTCAACGCCGCCTACGAGGCCGATGTGCGCTTCCACGAGGACATCCAGACCATGGGCGAGGAGGCTCTTAAGTGGGTCGAGGACCACGGCGGCCACGGCATTGTGCTCGCCGGCCGTCCCTACCATAACGACCCCGAGATCAACCACGCCCTGCCTGAGCTTATCTCGAGCTTTGGCTTTGCGGTCTTTACCGAGGATTCGCTCGCGCATCTCGTGAAGCCCGAGCGTCCGATTCGTGTCGTTGACCAGTGGATGTACCACAGCCGCCTGTACGCCGTCGCCCGTTTTGTGACGATGCGCAACGACCTGGACCTGATTCAGCTCAACTCTTTCGGCTGCGGTCTCGATGCCCTGACTACCGACCAGGTGCAGGAGATCCTGGAGGCCAGCGGCAAGATCTACACCGTGCTCAAGATCGACGAGGTGTCCAACCTGGGCGCCGCGCGCATCCGCATCCGCTCACTCATGGCCGCGCTCAAGGACCAGGAGGCCGAGCGCCTGGCCGAGGCCACGGCCGCGGGCGAGGCATACGAGCAGGGCGACGTCGCGCCGGTGGCACCCTCCACGGATGCCCCCGCGTTCGCGAGCCGCAAGTACACGTTTGAGGCTCAGCGCGAGAGTGCTTCGACCGCGTGGCCCAAGGTACCCTTTACCGAGCAGATGCGCGAGGAGGGCTACACCATCCTGTGCCCGCAGATGGCGCCGATCCACTTTGACCTGGTCAAAGAGGTGTTCCGCGGTGCCGGCTACAATTTGGAGCTGCTGCCCTCGACCGATCATGACGCCGTCGAGGCCGGCCTGCGCTATGTGAACAATGACATTTGCTACCCGTCAATTCTGGTGACGGGCCAGATTATGGAGGCCATCGAGAGCGGTCGATACGACCTGTCCAAGACAGCCGTGGTTATCAGCCAGACCGGCGGTGGCTGCCGTGCCACCAACTACATCGCGCTCATCCGCAAGGCACTGCGCGAGAGCGGCCACCCCGAGATCCCGGTGATCTCGCTTTCGGCCGTGGCACTCGGCGAGGACAACCCCGGCTTTAAGATTACGCCGGCGCTGCTTAAACAGGCAGTCTACGCGGTGCTCTTTGGCGACGTGATGATGCAGATGCTCTACCGCTGCCGCCCGTACGAGGCTACGCCCGGTGCCGCCAACGCGCTCTACGAGGAGTACATGGCGCGCGCCCGCAAGCTGGCACCCAAGTTCAACCGCCACAACTACACCAAGCTTGCGCGTGAGGCCATCCGCGCGTTCGACACCATGCCGCTCGTGGGCGAGGGCACCAAGCCGCGCGTGGGCGTGGTCGGCGAGATTCTGGTCAAGTTCCATCCCACGGCCAACAACCACGTGGTCGACGTGATCGAGCGCGAGGGCTGCGAGGCCGTGGTGCCGGGTCTGCTCGACTTCTTCCTGTACTCCATGAGCAACGCCGAGCTGCAGAAGGACGAGCTGGGTAGCTCTGCTACAACGCGTGCGGGCATGCAGGCGCTCATCAAGCTCGTGGACTGGATGCGTACGCCGGTGGAGGAGATGCTCGAAAAGTCCCGCCGCTTTGAGGCGCCCGAGCGCATCGGCACCATGGCGGACAAGGCCCGCACGGTGCTTTCGGTGTGCAACAACATGGGCGAGGGCTGGCTGCTCACGGCCGAGATGCTCGATCTGATCGACCACGGCGCGCCTAACATCATCTGCACACAGCCCTTCGCGTGCCTGCCCAACCACGTGGTGGGTAAGGCCGTGATCAAGGAGCTGCGCCGCCAGCACCCCGAGAGCAACATTGTTGCGGTGGACTACGACCCCGGTGCATCCGAGGTCAACCAGCTCAACCGCATTAAGCTCATGATTAGCGTGGCCAAGGAGAACATGCGCGCCGGTAAGGGCTTTAAGCTCGAGAAGGTGGCGCCGCTCGCGATGGACGAGGTCACCGGCCAGATGCGTGCCCATGATGGCTGCGTGAGCTGTGGGCCTGCCAGCGAGGAGGCCGTGGCGTCAGTCGCCGAGCGCCTGGGACGCGGTATTAAGAAGTAGTTGGCCTACTATGGGCTAGATATGAGGCAAACGGGTGGCAGCCGTACCGGCTACCACTCGTTTTTACTGGACATATGTTGCGTAAATGGGCATGCTACAGCCTTCCGTGGGCTCGCCCGATTTTTGGGCTGACTCGGGCTTTGAGGACAAGTTGCTGCAGGCCCAAGGCGATTTTTCGCTCAATGCGGGCCAACACAGTGTGACCTATCTGCCAAACGACGAGACGACCGCGACCGGTCGCTACCAGGTGCTGCTGTACGACAACAACTTTGGTGCGGCCGAGAGCTATCCCAAGTTCGACTGGGGCCAGCTGGGCGCCACGGTGGTGACCGACTACAGCAAGGGAACGTATTCGTTTGGGCGCATCTTTACGGTGGACGAGACCGCGCGCACCTACGAGCTTGAGGAGCAGATCCCGGTGCCGTTCTCGGGCTACGTAAGCAGTGCGCAGCGCGTCGGCGATTCGAATAGTGTGCTCGTGGCATCGGGCCAGGCCAAGACCTTCACCGAGTACGATCGCTATGGACTGCCCATCGCCACCTACGAGATGGAAGCCGAAAAGTATATCTACCGCGTGTACAAGTACGAGCTGTAGCGCTGCGCTTGGCTGTGCCTGCGCCCCGCGGCTGCGCTCTCGTGCCGGGCCCACCTCGCGTCCCGCATCACTTCACATCGAACTCCACGCGATCGAGCTCGGGTACGTTGAGGTCAATGAGCTTGCGGGCGACGCGGCGGTCGTGTGCCCCAAGCGCCTCGCTTGTCGTCACATGGGCGACAATCTCGCGCTCGACGATGCCCTCCTCGTCCCCTTCGGTAGCCGAGGTCTCGACGGCGACGGTGTAATCTTTAAAGCTCGGCAGCACCGCGGCAAGCTCGCGCGTGGTTTCGGTGACACCGTAGCCGTCCTGCACGCCGGCCTGCGCCGAGCCAATGGAACCCGCCGTCATGACGATGCAGGGGATGGCAAAGATCACCGTGCCCACAATAATGCGGCGGCGCACCTTGCGTGACAGCTCGTTGACCTCGGCATTTTCCTCGGCTGTCACAATGCCGTCGCCGTTGAGGTCGCGCTTGAGCGGTACACGCAAAAGAAGCAATACGGCTTCGGCCGCCAGCGCGATAAAGACCACGTTGATGCCAAACTCGTAGAGCGCCGAGAGAAACAGCGACCCGCTTGCGATGGCGATGCC
>CAJMBB010000140.1 GCA_905211615.1 uncultured Collinsella sp.
TAGAACCTGCCCGGGTGCTCGGCGCACAGGTCATCGCGCATGGCGTAGACGCGGCTCATGGCCTCGGACTCAAACCATTCCAGGCGCTCCGTGCGTTTAAGCCCGGCCGGTGCGTCGGAAAGCGAGACGGCCTTGCCGGCACGGATCCAGCACTTCTTGGGGCGCATGAGCTTTTTGCCCTTGGGCGTAATGTCGGACCAGCCGCAGATGGCGAGCGGGTTGACGGACGCCTTGCCCATCTGGGCGATGAGCGCAAAACCGCCGTGGACTTCGGGCTTGATCTCGCGCGAGCGGATGCGCGTGCCCTCGGGGAAGATCAGAACGTCCTCACCGCGCTGTAGCGCATGCTGGGCGGCGCGCAGGCACTTCATATCGGCAGTACCACGTTCCACGGGGATGCCGCCAACGCGGCTAAAGGCCCAGCGTACAATCTTGCTCTTGGCGAACTCGGACTTAAAGATGGGACGAATGCGGCGGCCGCCAAAGAACAGCGCCGTCTCCACGGCCAGGAGCTCGGCCATCGAGGTGTGGTTGCAGATGACTACGCTGCCGCGGCCTTCCTGGCGCTCAAACAGCAGGTCGCTGTCCTCGACCTTCCAACGCCACATGAGCTTGGAGAACGCCCAAAGGATGGCCATGACCACGACGACGGTGCCGCGGATGAGCGCTGGGAACTCTGCATAAGGAGCGTTGTAATAATCCTCGGGCGTCTGCTTAAACAGGCGCATGGGCTACCTCCTTTGGTTGATGAGGTCCTCGATGATCGAGACGACCTCATCGATGGTGTGGGCAGTGGAGTCGACGTGCACGGCGTCCTCGGCGGGCACGAGCGGCGCGACCTCGCGGCTGCTGTCGAGCTTATCGCGCTGCTTGAGGGCGTCGAGGGTCTCATCGACCTCGGTCTCAAGCTGCTCTTCGGTGAGCGGCTGGGCGTCTTTTTGGTGGCGCTGCAGCACGCGGCGACGGGCGCGCTCGCGCGGGTCGGCGGTCAGGAAGACCTTGACCTGCGCGTTGGGGAACACGACGGTTCCGATGTCGCGACCCTCGGCGACGATATCGCGGTCCTCGGCGGCGCGGCGCTGGTGGATGAGCATGGCGGCGCGCACGCCCGGATAGGCCGAGACCTTGGACACGTTGGCGTCGACCTGCGGGGTGCGGATGGCGGCCGATGCGTCCTGGCCGTCGATGGTCAGGCGCGTGTCCTCGCCGGTGCCGTTGGTAAAGCGGATCTCGATCTGCTCGGCAAGGGCGTCGATGGCCGCCTCGTCGTCCAGGTCGATGCCGCGGTCGAGCGCGGCGAAGGTGACGGCGCGATACATGGCGCCCGTATCGAGCTTGTTAAAGCCCAGCTGGCGGGCGATCTCCTTGGCGATGGTGGACTTGCCAGAACCGGCGGGGCCGTCGATGGCGACGATCATGCAATGCTTCCTTTCGATGGTTGACGTGCTGGTATGGTTCGCGGGCGTTGGGGGGCGGCTTGTTGCCTAGCCCGTGTAGCGCTCGCGATAGGTGTTGCGCTTGGGTGCGGAGCCGTGGCTGCCGTGGTGACGCGTGCGGCTGGCGGGCGTGTCTTGGGGCTTGCTGCCGTTGCGCTTGGCGCACGCCTGCTTGGGCGGGATGCCACCGCTTTTGAGGATCTGCACCTCGCGGTCGGTGAGCTCGCGCCACGAGCCCTTGGCCACGTTCTTGAGCTCCAGGCCGGCAAAGTTGCAGCGGTGCAGACGGATTACCGGATGGTGAATCTTGCTCAGCATGCGCTTGACCTGGTTCTTGCGTCCCTCGCGGATGATGACCTCCACGGCGGTGGTGCCGGGCTTGATGCCTTGCGGAGCCACGGCCTCGGCCTCGCGCGCGTTTATGACGCGGCAGATCGCCGGCTGGCACAGGCCGTCGTCGAGCTCGATGCCGCGACGGAGCGGCGTGAGGTCGCGGTCGGTCAGCTGCCCGTCCACGAGTGCCTGGTAGGTCTTATAGACATGCTTGCTGGGGTGCAGCAGGTCCTGCGACAGGTCGCCGTCGGTGGTAAAGAGCAAAAGGCCCGTGGTGTCGCGGTCCAGACGACCCACCGGGAAGAGCCCCGGAAAGCGGTCGCGCGGGACCAGGTCGGCCACGCAAGGGCGCTCCTGTGGATCGCTCATGGTGGTGAGGTAGCCGGTCGGCTTGTAGAGCATCAGGTACACGGCGCCCTGGTTGAGCTTGACGGGCATGCCGTCGACCTCGATATGGTCGCGGTCAACATCGACCTTGGTGCCCAGCTCGGTCGCGACCTGGCCGTTGACGGTCACGCGGCCGGCGGTCATCAGGTCCTCTGAGCCGCGGCGGCTCGCCACGCCCGCGCGTGCCAAAAAGCGCTGCAGGCGCATGGTGTGCGGATAGACGGGCCGGGCGTCGGCTGCGGGTACTGCGTTGCCCATGGCGCGCGTCTCCCCCACTTCGTTAGTCCTCGTCATGCAAATCCTCCGAGGTCTCGTCGACGACCAGGGTCTCCAAGTCCTCGACTGCCTCAACGTCTTCAACATCGGTATCGAGTAGTTCGCGCTCTTCGTCCAGGTCCTCGGCCTGCTCCTCGAGCGTGGACTGAATACTGCGGCCGCTCAGGCGCTCGCGGATAAACTGACGCGACTGCTCGTCGGGGGCAAACTGCTCCAGGTCGGGCAGGTCGCGGGTGGAGCGCAGGCCGAACTTTTCCAAGAAGGCGTTGGTCGTGCCGTAAATGATGGCCTGACCGCGCTGGGGGTCACGGCCGAGCTCGCGCACCAGACCCTTGTCCACGAGCGACGCGATGACGCCGTCGGAGTTGACGCCGCGGATGCCCTTGACCACCTCGCGCGTTACGGGCTGGTGGTATGCGATAACGGCCAGGGTTTCGAGCGCCGCCTGGGACAGCTTTTGTGTGTCCCAGCTCAACACATAGGCCTCGACCACGTCGTGGTAAGCGGGGTGCGTGAACAGGCGCCAGCCGCCGGCGACCTCGCGCAGCTGAAAGCCGCGGTTGGCCTCCTCGTACTCAACCTTGAGCTCGGCGAGCAGCGATGCGCACTCGCCGGGGGCGATATCCAGTGCGCCGGCCAGCGCGGGCGCACTCACCGGGTCGCTCGACACCAGCAGCAGAGCCTCGAGGGCGCCTTTGAGGCTGTTTGCCTCCAGCGTGGAAAGGGTTGACATGGTTGCGGCTCCTATTCGGTGAGCTCGGGGCCCTCGCCGGGCACGTAGGCCTCGGCCCCCTCGACTCGGTTGATGCTGATAGTTCCGAAGATCTCGTCCTGGCTCAGCGTGAGCGAGCCGCGCTTGGCAAGCTCAAGCATGGCCAGGAAGGTGACGACGAGCTGCTCGGTGGTAGCGTCGCCGTCCAGTAGCTCGCGGAAGGTGCAGGTTTGGTGCGCCATGGTAAAGCGGTCGACCGAGGCCACAGTCAGGTCGAGCGGTACGCGATGCGGCGCCACATGCTCGGCTTCCAGCAGGAAGGTCTGGCGCTTGCCGTCCAGGTCGGCGCAGATGACGGCCAGGCCGCGCAGGGTAATGCCGGCCAGGTAGTCGGGCATTAGGCCCAAGAACTCGGGATCGGGGCCGGCCACACGCGGATGCATGCGGCTTTCGGCCTGCATGCGCGCACCGAGAGCGGCCGCCGCGCCCTTAAACTGCTTATAGGCGATCAGGCGCTGGATCAGGACCTCGCGCAGGGCGTCGCCGTCGAGCGTGCTGAGCTCCTCGAGGTCTTCGTCGAACTCGTCATCGTCGTCATCGGCTTTGCGTGGGGCCTCCTGCGGCACCAGAGAGGCAGCCTTGATGTCCAAAAGGGTTGCCGCGACCAGCAAAAAATCGCTCGCCACGTCCAGGTCCAGTGCTTCGATGCGCTCGGCCTCGGCAAGGTATTGCTCGGCTACCTCGCTGATGGAGATGGCGCCGATATCAACTTTTTGGCGGGTTACCAGCTGCAGCAGCAGGTCGAACGGTCCGCTGTAGACCTGCGTCGACACGCGATACGACATATTCGACCTCCTTTGACGGCGCCTTCGCGGCGCGGTTTGGGTGCATGTTACGACCGCTTTGCACGGTCGACCTGTAAGTTTACCTTAGATGCCGGCGATTGCGAAGTTGAGCAGCTGCTCAGCAAGCGGATACACGGTAACGTCGAAATAGCGGCCAATCACGTCGATGCCAGTCCACATGGGCAGCAGATACAGCACGATGATGAGGATGGGCATGGCGTATTGCTGCAGGCGGTAGTAATTGGCGAGGGCCTTGCCTTTGAGGAACGGGACGATGATCGACGAGCCGTCGAGCGGCGGGATCGGGATAAGGTTAAAGAACGCGAGCGACAGGTTGACCACAATAAACGTGGCGCCGAAGTTCATGATCTGCGACGCCACGGCGAAGGACATGCTAGCGTAGAGGTTGCCGTACGTTGCGTGCATGAGGGCGGCCGCGAGGCACGCGAGCGCGATGTTCGATGCAGGGCCGGCTATGCTCACCAGGACCTCGTCGCGTTTGGGGTGCTTGAGGTTGTTGAGGTAGACGGGCACGGGTTTGGCGAAGGCGAACACGGGACCGCCGGCGGCGAGCATGAGCAGCGGCAGGAGGACGGTGCCAAATGGGTCGATATGGTTGAGAGGGTTGAGCGAGACACGACCGCGCGAACGGGCCGTCTTATCGCCGAGCGCCCAGGCTGCGGCGGCGTGCGCGCTCTCGTGGATAACGATGCCCAGGATGACGGCGACCGCGCTGGCGAGCAGGTTCATGAAGTTGCTGCTGGACATGGCGCTCCCCTAGCGGACGCGGCGCGAAGCGCGCGTGAGCAGGTAGTCGGCCACAAACAGGATGACGGCGACGATGGCGTAATCCAAGCGGAACACACCGCCAAAGGGCGACGTGATGACGCCGTAGCCGGCGATGGCGCTCGGCAGTGCGCGCGAAAGCTCAACGACAAAGCCCACGATCTGCAGCTTGGCGGTCAGGCCGCTAAAGCACAGCAGCACGGTCATCGCACTCATAAAAATGCCGCAGATGCGACAGGCGATGGCGATGACGCTCATCGCCACGGCAGTGGCCTTAC
>CAJMBB010000141.1 GCA_905211615.1 uncultured Collinsella sp.
GCCTTGGTTTGGCGGCGCGTTCTGGCGTGGCCACAATCTGGTTTGATGGCGTGCCCTGGTGTGGCGGCGTTGACGGCGTGCCCTGGCGTGACGGAGCGTCCTGGCGTGGACCGCTAGCCCTTTCGCGCGACCAGATGCGCGCGGAATCCCTTCTGCGCCTCGAGCTTGAGCGGGGTGAGCCCGGATTCCTCGACGAGCACGCGTAGCTCGGACAGCTTGAGGATGCGCACGTCGCCATGGCCCAAGAGGCGTGCCAGCGGTAGCTCGATGTTGTTCATGAGCCAGACCGCGACATCGTTCGAGGTGTAGTCGCGAAGGACCAGTCGCCCGCCGGGCCGAAGGACGCGCGCCACCTCGGCGAAAAACCTCTCCGGATGCGGGTAGTGGTGGAAGCTGTTGGAGCAGAGCACGGCGTCGAAGCTCTGGGGCTCGAAGGGCAGTGCCTCCGCGTCTCCGACGACAAAGCTGACGTTATCGAGCTGCTTTGCCCGGGCGACGTCGATCATCCCGGGCGTGAGGTCGAGTCCAGTCAAGCGCTTGCTGGGATACCGGGCGTGGAGCAGTTCTAGGACGGCTCCGGTTCCACAGCCCACGTCGAGCGCGTCCTCGAACGGTTCGAGCTCAAGCTCCTCGAGCATTTGCGGATAGTCGTCCTTGCACATCTCGTAAATGCCGGCATGGCCGGATTCGTAGACCTTTGCCGCCTCGGTGAACTCCTTGATGGAGAGCTGCTTGAGCTCCTCTGCCGATCTTGCCATGGGTCTCCTTCTG
Organism: uncultured Collinsella sp.; assembly: GCA_905211615.1. Lineage (GTDB taxonomy): Bacteria > Actinomycetota > Coriobacteriia > Coriobacteriales > Coriobacteriaceae > Collinsella. The sequence goes on from CAJMBB010000141.1 coordinate 772, forward strand.
TTCGGGGAAGTCTGACGTTGCGCGCGTTTGCCCACGTCGGGCCTGGCGGGCAAATAACGCGGGGCACCCTTCCTTCGGTTCGTGCCCCCGCGTGCGGGCGGTTCTCTATTCCTGGACCTTCAGCGCCTCGGAGAGGCTCACGCGCTTGATAGAACGCGTGTGCAGCAGCGCCACGACCAGGTAGGTCACAAAGCCAATGCCCACGCACGCCGCCATGGACCAAGCGGGCACGTAGATCTCGATATTGCCGTTGTAGGCGAGCAGCATCGAGCGGAAGATGGCCGTGAGCGAGCCAATAATGACCGGCAGGCTCAGCACGAGCGACGCCGCCACGCACAGCGTGATCGAGCGGATGTACAGATGCGAGATCTCGCTATCGCGATAGCCAAAGACTTTCATGTAGCTGATCGAACGGGCGCTGTGGTCGATCACCGCCTTGGTCAGCAGGTACATAAACAGCAGGAAGATAAACACCGCGAGCCCGATCATCATTCCGATCATTTTGCTCATCATGCCGATGAACTGGTCGCCCACGGCGCGCATGTCGTCGGGCGTGGTGTCGCCGGCAAAGTAACGAGCATCGAGGTCGAGCTTCTCGTCGCTCACATAGCCGTTAAAGTAGGCGGCGTCGTTGCCGAACAGCTCGTTAAAGTCGTCGATACTCATATAGATATTCATGTCCGACTTGGAGCCCCAGGCACAGTCCTTGCCCGCGTACTCAAGGGAATAATGCTCCCCCTCGTACTTGTCGATGAGCGTGACCTTCTGGCCCTCGCTCCAGCCAAACTTGTCGAGCAGGCCGCCGCCAAAGACGACGCGCCCATCGCCAACGTTGAGGTCTTTCCAATAGCGCGAATCGGACGAGATGCCGTAGACGGAAATCGTCTCCTCGCCATTACCATCGCCGCGGTCGTATTGCAGCTGGTAGACGGCGTATTTCTCGGCCTGCGCGATTGTGCCTGCACCGTTGTCGATCGTGTTGACCGGGTGAATGTCGTCGTTGTCGGTGTCGATCTTAGAGGCTTTGTCGATCAGGTCGATAGCCTCGTCGCGGTTGCAGCCGAGAGCATCGGCAAGGTCATCGAGGCGCGCATAAAGCGCATCCTTCTTGTCCTGGACCTTGGCGAGCGCGTCCTGCGCCGCGGCCAGGCTCTCGGCAGACGGAGCGCTGGTCGCAGCATTGGCTGCCACCTGCGCCGCATCGGCCGCGTCGTCGAGCTCGTCATCGGCATCTTGGGCGGCAGAAAGCAGCGCGCCGTCAACCGACTGCAAGCGCTCGAGTGCCGACCACTGCTCGCGCTCCTCGGCAGTGCCCTCGAGCTCCAGCGGCGCCTTGAGCGTGTACTGGTGCTCGGCGACCAGACTCGTCTCGAGATTGTCCGCATAGTGCGTCATCGTGGGCAGAATCGCCAGGCCAAAGAGCAGCAGCAGCGAGGCAAACGCAATGCCCACGAAGAGCGTGGCGAAGTTGCCCAGGTTGCGCAGGAAGATACGCAGGCGGAAGCGGGAAACAAAACCCATGCGCTCCGGCAGCTGCAAGCCGCGCTTGGTGCCCGATTTGCCGCTCGCCTCGTGACGAAGGAACTGCAACGGCGTCTTGCCCATTTTGCGAAGCAGGCCCACCAGCGTGATGAGGATGAGCGCGGCGGCGGGAACCACGGCGCACTTCACAAAGATCTCCCAGCTCCAGTACACCTGGAAGGGCGGCAGGCTGTACGAACCGTAATAGAGGCTACGCATGGGCTCGGTAAAGAACACAACGCCGAGCGCAGTGCCCAAAAGCGCCGCGACCACGCCCACGATAGCGGGAAGCGCAAGGTAGTGCAGCACGATCCCGCGTCGACGATAGCCGCTGGCGAGCAACGTGCCGATGATGGCGCTCTCCTCCTCGATGGTGGCGTCGGTAAGGACCACAAAGACGAACGCCATGATCACGATGATAATGTCGAGCAGCGTCATCCACATCATGGAGTCGCCGTCCACGTCGTCGCGCGCATAGCCAATGCCCTGATTGGAATCGGCGTCGATCAGATCGTCCACGCGCGCATCGGCGTCGGTCAGTGCCTCGACCATATCTTGCTCGGCGTCGATGCGGTCCGCGGTGGGGAGGTCGCGATCGGTAAAGGTGAAGGAGTAGGTGTAGGCGGGTGCGCCGCCAGCATCTTCGAGCGCGGCAAAGCCGCCATCGGTGACCTCGGCCACGCCGTACGTGATGGTGTTCACCGTAAAGTCCGAATTGTTGAGGAACAGCGCCTGGCTATCGGGCTGGGTCATGATGCCGCAGATGATGTAGGTGCGGCCCTCAAGCTCAAGCTTATCGCCCACGGCGAGGTCGTTGTTGGTGGCGAAGACACGGTCGATGGCTACCTCATCGTCCGTCTTGGGCTCCTTGCCCTCACAGTAGGACGCGATATCGACCTTGGTGCGGTGCGCATAGGTGCGCAGCGTGCGCTTGGTGCCGTCGTCGCCGGCGGTCTTTTTGATGATGGCGTCGATGGAGAAATTCTTGTAGAGCGTAACGCCGCCGACGCCGCCGGCTGCATCCTCGGCCGCCTTGAGCTGGTCTTTGGTGGCCTCGAAGGAGGTGGTCACGCGGCCGTCCTCAATCGTGTACGCATCGCGCATGTCGTCGATAAGGCAGCCGATGGAATGCGCTGCGAGCAAAAAACCCGACGTGAGGGCGATACTTCCGCACATAAGCAAAAAGATGCCCAGGTACTTGCCGATATTGCGGCGCAGCTCGCGTGGGAGACGTTTTGCGAGAGGTGTCATGGCGCCGCCTACCAATCGAGCTCGGCGGCCGCGACGGGCGACTCGTTGAGCTCATCCTCGACGATGCGCCCGTCGCGCAGGCGCAGCACGCGATTGGCCATGCGCGCGATGGCGGCATTGTGGGTGACAATGATGATGGTGCAGCCGTACTCGTGATTGACATCTTCCATGAGCTGCAAGATTTCCTTGGACGTCTTATAGTCAAGCGCGCCCGTGGGCTCGTCGCACAGCAGCAGGCCCGGGTTTTTGACGAGTGCGCGGCCGATGGCACAGCGCTGCTGCTGGCCGCCCGAGACCTGGCGCGGGAACTTGTTGCGGTGCTCGTAAAGGCCCAGCGAACGCAGGAGATCGTCGACATTGAGCGGGTTTTTGGACAGGTGCGCCGTGACCTCGATGTTCTCCTTGATGGTGAGATCGGGCACCAGGTTGTAGAACTGGAAGACAAAGCCCAGCTCACGGCGGCGATACTCGCCCAGCTCGCCGGCGTTGAGCGTGGTGAGGTCGCAGCCGTCCACCATGATGGAGCCGCCGTCGGCATCCTCCAGGCCGCCGATCAGGTTGAGAAACGTCGACTTGCCCGAGCCCGAGGGCCCCAGCATGACGCAGATCTCGCCGCGGTTGATGGACGTGTCGATGCCATCGAGTACCGTCAGGCGCGCATCACCGTCGCCGTAGTGCTTTTTGAGATCCTTAACCTGGACGTAGGCTTCCTGCGTTGCCATGGTATCCCCCATTGTTAGCCTCATACTACTTTATGAACGTAATAGTAAACCTTGGCGAACTATTTTGGGGCGAGGCCTAGGATTTATTTCAGACTAGGCGCGAGATTTGGCGCGTGCGAAAGCCAGGCCTACGGCGGCAATGGCGGCGGCGAAGAGCACGGTGACGCCCAGGTCGCAGGCGATGTCGCCCAACACGGCAGACGTCAGGTCCGAAGCGAGCGCCTTGCCGATCGCGTCGTTCACCCAATATGTCGGCACAAAGTGCGCCACGGTCTGCACGGCCGATCCCATGAGCGACAACGGCATCCAGGCGCCGCCCAAAAACGTCATGAGCATGCCAAGCAGATTGCCCACACCGTTAAGCAGCTCCTCGCGCGCACCCAGGCTCGACAGCGCAAAGCCAACGGCCAGAGGCGTGCACGCCAGGGCAAACGTCGCCGCCAGCGCCAGGCACACACGACCCACGCCGACCTCGGCAACCGCGCCGGCAAAGCCCACGACGCCCATCATGCTCGACACAAACCAGATGCAGACGGTGATCACAGTGGCGGCCGCAAACACGGCGAGCGAACGCCGGCGCTCGGAGATTGGGCCGGCATCCATACGACGCACGCGCTCGGGCTCGTTCATGCCCGAGAACACCAGCCCCACCGATACGATGACCGACGAGATAATCGCGTACGCGCCAAAGTTGAAATACGACTTGAGCATGGCGGCGGCAGTCGAACCAACCTTGACCTGCTCAATCTGGACCTCGGCGCGCTTGGCGGCGGCAT
>CAJMBB010000142.1 GCA_905211615.1 uncultured Collinsella sp.
GGGCGCCGGCCTGCTGGCGAGCGCCGGGTACCCGAGCGTGAAAGTGCATGCCGCGCCGCGTGTGGGCATTATCTCGCTGGGGACGGAACTGGTCGCACCGAGTAAGGTGCCGGCGCGCGGGCAGATTCGCGACTCCAATTCGTCGGCGCTGATGGCCGAAGCGCTCGATGCCGGTGCCGAGCCCGTGTTCTACGGCATCGCGCCCGATGATGAGCAGGCGATTGCCGAGCTGGTGCATCGCGCCGTGCGGGAGTGCGATTTTGTCATTACGAGCGGCGGGCGATTACGACTACGTGACGGCGCTCGTCCGGCGCGAGGGCGAGGTGCTGTTTGACCGCATCTCGATGCGTCCGGGCAAGGCCATCACGTTTGGTCTGCTTGGGGACAAGCCATATTTGGGGCTTTCGGGCAATCCCGCGGCGGCGTATGTGGGCTTTGAGATGCTCGCCCGTCCGGCAATTCGCAAGATGCGTGGCTTTGCCGAGGGGGCGCGCCCCGTGCAGCGAGCGGCTCTTACTCACGGTGTGAAAAAGCGCCAGGACCGACGCTTCTTCGATCGCGCCACGGTTTTACGCGATCTCGAGACTGGTGAGCTGTTGGTGACCGAGGCCAAGACGCAGAATTCGGCGCTGCTCGGCACGATGCAGCGGGCCAATTGCCTGCTGCGTATTGACGAAGGACCGTGCGAGCTCAAGGCGGGCGACGTCGTGGATGTCGTGCGTGTCGACCTGCCCGAGGGAACGGTGCTGTAGGAGGAAGACTGTGGAGCTGAAGATTTCGATTGTGACGTGTTCGGACACGCGCGATCTTGCGCAGGACGAGGCGGGTGCCGCGCTCGAGGAGCTTATCGAGGCGCAGGGCTGGGCGGTCGCCTCGCATGTGGTCGTGCGCGACGACGTCAGCGAGATCGGTGATGCCATTGCGGAAGCCGCCGATGAGTGCCACGCCAATGTCGTGCTCACCTGCGGCGGCACGGGGCTTTCGATGCGCGACGTGACGCCCGAGGCGACGCGTGCCGTCTGCGACCGTGATGTGCCGGGTATTGCTGAGGCGATTCGCGCGTACTCGATGACCAAGACGCGCCGCGCAATGCTCTCGCGTGCTATTTGCATGCAACGAGGTCATACACTTGTCGTAAACTTTCCCGGTTCTACGAAGGCCGCCCGCGAAAGCTGGGAGGCCATAGCGGACCAGCTGGAGCATGCGGCTCAGATGACAGCGGGTGGCGGACATACCAACTAGGTGGTTTACCTGCGGCGGGGCGACCTTACGGGTTGCTCCGCCTTTGTTTTCCGCCGAAGCGACGCCGAGGTGCACGGTAATTCGAAACTATATTCTCTGGTGAGAATAATTTCTCACTATCATTATTCGCACGAAAGTATAATCTAAAAACAGAATAAAGCCTGCGGCGGGGTGCCCGGGCGTAGCGTTCGAAAGGGTTGAATATGTTTGATATGGTTTCTCGCCGCGGATTCGTCTCGCTTTCTGCTGTCACCGCTGCCGGCCTTGGTCTTGCCGGCTGCTCGAGCAACAAAACGTCCGAGCCGGCCGGATCTGATGCCGGTTCTGCTAAGGCATCTTCCAAGAAGGCTGTCGAGCTGCAGGTCTTTGCCGCCAACTCGCTCGAGAAGGCTTTGCCCGAGGTTCAGGAGCTTTACACCGACCAGACCGGCACCACCTTTGCCGATACGCAGTTTAAAGCCTCCGGCGACCTCGTTGAGCAGATGCGTGCCGGCGCTGCCGTCGACGTGCTCATCACCGCTTCCAAGGGCACCATGGATGACGCCGAGACCGCTGAGCTCATCGATACCGATACCCGCGAGGATATGTTCGTCAACGACCTCGTGATCATTCGCGCCGAGGGTTCCGACACCAAGGTCGAGGCCATCGCCGACGTCGCGAGCCTGGACGGCAAGATCGCTATCGGCGATGCCAAGACCGTTCCGGCCGGCAAGTACGCCAACCAGGCACTGGCATCTGTGGGCCTCTACACCGGCACCGAGGGCGATGACGGCGAGTACGCGCCCGAGATCGCCGACAAGGTCGCGCTTGCCGACAAGGTCGGTACCGCCGCCGCCTATGTGTCCACAGGCGACTGCGTGGCCGGTTTTGTCTACAGCTCCGACATCTTCCGCTACGACGGCATTGAGGAGGCCTTCGTGTGCCCCGAGGATTCGCACAAGCCCATCGTGTACCCGGGTGCCGTTGCCGAGAGCTCCGAGCACGCCGACGAGGCCAAGGCGTTTATCGACTTCTGCCTGACCAACAAGAAAGCCCAGAAGATTTGGGCCAAGTACGGCTTTGAGCTTTCCGAGTAGTACGGCTTGGCGCGATAATTCCATCGTTTTGTGTTTCACTCCGTCCTTGTATTCGCTTGGAGCTTTTCGTGCTTAATAGATTCCGCATGCTTGCCGCCTGTGCTTTGATCTTCGCGCTTTGCTGGGTGCCGGGATTTGCGTTTGCTGGGGACGCTGAGGACGGGGCCCAGGTTGCTGCGACCGCTCATGGGCTTTCCTATGGGATTGAGGGTTTTGAGCGGCTGGCCAAGGGGACCGCTCGTGCCATGGAGGGCCAGCCTGAGGGCTACCGGTTTCCCGTTGACGAGGACGTGGACCTTGTAGTGGCGCCTGCTGCCGATCGCGTTGTGGTGTGGATATCGCCCAAGGCGGTCGAGAAGTATGGATTGGATCCGCAGGACAACGAGTGCGTATCGGGACTCAAGGCCCTCGTCTGCGAGCTAGACAGCGCAAACTGCATGGGAGGTGCGCAGCTAGGGGACGTGGATCTTCCTTGGTATGTTACGGCGGAAACAACGTTTGATGCCGGCGGGTATACCTATGACTTTGACGAGCGCGGTGCGGATGGGGACCGCTATGTGGTGATTGCATCAGCCTCGGGTGATGCCAAGGGCGGCGCGCGTTGGCTTGATAGCGCTCAAATGGTAGAGGCATCGTCTGTCGTGTTGCGGGATGAGCAGGGGCCCTTGACCTCTCTGGCCTCCTTTTTGGGCGACATCGACTATCGTCCGTTTTGGGTGTCCATCAAAACGAGCGGACTTGCCCTGGTGATCGCGTTTGTACTGGGTCTGTTTGCCGCATGGAAGACCATGGGTACCTCGAGTCGCATCAAGGGCCTGCTCGATTCGGTCTTTACGATTCCTATGGTGCTGCCGCCCACGGTCTGCGGCTTTCTGCTCCTCATGCTGTTTGGCCGCTCGACCGGGGTGGGCCAGTGGCTGATCGCGCACGGCATCTCGATTGTCTTTACGTGGCCGGCGGCGGTTATCTCTGCCGTAGTGGTTTCGTTCCCGCTGGTCTACCGCACGGCGCTCGGTGCCTTTGAGAGCCTCGACACGCAGATGCTCGACGCCGCACGAACCCTGGGATGGTCCGAGCGTCGCATCTTTACCAAACTCATGATGCCCCTCGGCTGGCCCTCCATTGCCGCCGGCACGGTGCTCGCCTTCGCGCGTGCCATGGGCGAGTTTGGCTGCACCCTGTTCTTTGCGGGCAACTACGCCGGCATTACCCAGACCATTCCCATCGCCATCTACTTTGAGTGGATGGGCGGCAACACGTCGGTGGCCCTCTTTTGGGTCGCTGTCGTGATCGTGTTTAGTTTCCTGGTCATCCTGTTCATCAACATATACACCGCGCATTCGCAAAAGTACCGCGAACGGGGTCTTTCCCGTGCGGAGCGTAAGCAGGCCAAAGATCTCACCGGACAGGGCGATTCGCTCGACCCAGCGGGCGGCGATGCCTTGCGTATCGATCGCGAGGCGCTGGCCGAGCTTATGCGCGATAATGCGGCGCCGCAGGGAGGTCGATAGGTCATGTCACTCGTTCTGGATATTAAGAAGCACTATCCCGGGTTTGTGCTCGACATGCAGCTTGAGGCCGGCGAGGAGCGTGTGGCGCTGCTCGGAGCCTCCGGATGCGGCAAGAGCTGCACCTTGCGCTGCATTGCCGGCGTGGAGACGCCCGACGAGGGCAAGATCGTCGTCAACGGCGTGACCTTTTTTGACTCGGCCGCGGGCGTCAACCTGTCGCCCCAGGAGCGAAAATGCGCCCTACTGTTTCAAAACTATCAGCTGTTTCCCAATATGACGGTGGCCGATAACGTTTGCGCCGGTGTAAAGGATGTGGGCGACGCCGCCGCGCGCAAAAAGCTCGCCGAGCGCTATCTGAGCATTTTCGGTCTAGCCGATTTTGCCGACCGCTATCCCGCGCGCCTTTCGGGCGGGCAGCAGCAACGTGTGGCGCTTGCGCGCATGGTGGCGGCGCATCCGGGCATCTTTATGTTCGACGAGCCCATGAGCGCGCTCGATGCGTACCTCAAAAGCGCCCTTGAGCAGAACATGCTCGACCTGTTCGATGTGTGCAACCGTACCGTGCTCTACGTGAGCCACGACATCGACGAAGCGTGCCGCCTGTGCCAGCGTATCTGCGTGATGCACGACGGGCATGTTGAGGAGATCGGCTCCATTGAGGACGTGGTCCGCCGCCCACAGACGCTGGCGGCGCTGCGCCTAACGGGCTGCAAGAACACAAGCCGGGCGCGCAAGATCGGCGACGAAGAAGTTGAGGCCCTCGACTGGGGCATGACCTTTAACGTGGGTCGCGAGGTTCCCGATAATGCAGCGTACCTGGGCATTCGCGCAAGCTACTTCCATGTTGACAATCGCGCGGAGCGGGGCCGCAACAGCTATGATTTGCACGTGGCCCGTGTGAGCGATTCGCGCTTTGAGCGGCTGGTGCTGCTGGACGTGCCGCGCGTCGATGCGCCCACGCGTCTGCAGTGGAAGGTCAACAAGGTGGGCGTGCCTGTCGACGAGCTGCCGCAAGCAGGCGAGACGCTGCGCATGCACTTCGATGCGAGTAAGATCCATTTGGTTTGTCGATAGCACCGGGTAATGCCGTCGGGGATATAAGCCTCGGCGGCTTTATCTTGCCGTTCGCCGAATGATGGATGACAAACTCTTATCAATCAAGATAATTATTTATTAAGCGACGCC
>CAJMBB010000143.1 GCA_905211615.1 uncultured Collinsella sp.
TTGGCGGCCTCGACTTCCTGAGCGCGGGCCTCGATCACCGAGGCGAGCTGCTTGCGGACCATAGCGACATAAGCGTCCTCCAAGGTGGAGGAAGCGGACTTAGCGGGAATCTTCATATCGGCGAGATGACCCATCAGTTCCTTGGAGGTCATGCCGAACTCTTTGGCCAGGGTGGACACACGGACTTTTGCCATATGACTTCACCTACCCTTTCTGGCACCTTGGGTGCCTAGAGACTGAACGAGCGTGGGAGACGCGCCGGGACCTGCCCGGCGCGACCGCGCGCTAGATCAGGTCCTCCGCATCATCGAAGGCGTCGGTGTCGTGGACACCGCAGAAACGGGAGCCGGGACGAGCCTGGTTGCGGCACTGGATGCCGTCCTCGGACACGTACTCGCAGCGGCGGACGTCCTCGTCCTCCTCGTCACCGATCAGGTCGGCGGCGGGCTCCTCGTGAACGGGAACGTTCTTGAGGATGTCGGCGGCAAGCGTCTCGGACTTGATGTCGATGTGCCAGCCGGTCAGGCGCGCGGCGAGGCGGGCGTTCTGGCCCTCCTTACCGATGGCGAGGGACAGCTGGTCGTCGGGCACGATGACGCCGGCGTAGGCCTTCTCCTCGTCGATGAGGACGCGGGTGACCTTAGCGGGCGACAGGGCGTTGGCGACGTAGACGGAAGGATCGGCATCCCACAGGATGACGTCGACGCGCTCGCCACGGAGCTCGCCCACGACAGCACGAACACGGCTGCCCTTGGGGCCGACGCAAGCGCCCACGGGATCCAGACGGTCGTCGAGCGAGTGAACAGCGACCTTGGAGCGCTGGCCGGGCTCGCGGGCGATCGACTTAATCTGGACGGTGCCCTCATAGATCTCGGGCACCTCCTGCTCAAACAGACGACGCATGAGCTCGGGGTGGGTACGGGAGATGACAATCGGCGGACGGCTGTGCTCGCCACGAACCGGCTGCAGGTTGGAGTTGGGATCGCGAACGTCGATGATCACGGCCTTGATGTGCTGGTTGTGCAGGTAGCGCTCGCCCATCGGACGCTCGTTGCGCTCGTTCTCGTAACGACGCTGATCGAAGTGCGGTAGCTCGGCCTCGACGCCCTCGCGGATCTTGACGATCGTGAAGTCGGGCGTGGACTGCAGCACGGTACCGCTGATGAGGTCACCGATGCGGCCGGAGAACTCCTCGTAGATCTGCTCGCGGGCGGAGTTACGCACAATGGCGTTAATCTCGGCCTTAGCGTGCTGGGCAGCGATGCGGCTCGTGTTCTTGGGAGTGACGTCGATCTCCTCGAACTCGGTGAAATTGCCCTCCTCGTCCATGGAATCGTCGATCGGCTCCAGGCGGTAGACGTAGATCTTGCCGGTGGTGCGGTCGATGGTCACCTTGGCGCCCCACTCAAGATGCAGGATCTCGGCATAGCTCTTGGCGAGCGACTGCTCCAGACGGTCGATCAGGTAGAGCTGGTCGATGTGCTTCTCCTGGCAAAGCTCCATCAGGGCGGACATCATGTCGGATGCTGCCATCTTACTTTCCTTCCTTCGCGGGCTTGAAGTCGTAGGTGGGCTTCAACTTGCACTTTTTAACATCAGAGAAATCGAGGGTAACGGACTCGCCGTCCTCGAGCTCGAGGGTCACGTTCGTCTCGGTGGCGGCGGCAATCTTGCCGGCGTACTTGCGACGGCCCTCGGTGGCGGTGGAGGTGAGCTCACAGTTCTCGCCCACAAAGCGGGCAAAGTCGCACGGGCGGCGCAGCGGGCGCGCCATACCCGGGCTCGACACCTCGAGCGTATAGCTCGAAGAGATGGGATCGAGCTCCTCAATCACATCGCCGACCCACTTGGTGTTGGCCGTGACGTCGTTGAGCGACAGGCTCTGACCCTCGGCACCCTCGATACGCACGCGCACGCAGGGGGCCTTGGTGGCACCCACGAGCTCGACGTCGACGATGTCGACATCGTGCTGGGGAGCGACGGCCTCGAGCGCGTCGATGATCGCCTGCTCGGTCTTGGTCTTGACCATTGCGGCACCTCCATCCATACAAAAAAGAAGCGGGGCCGAAACCCCACTTCTTTCAATTACAACTTCATTTGCAAGCAAACTATACCAATAGCTGCGGAAACATGCAAGCACAGTACGAATCTGCAGGTCAGCGTGCGCACAGCTTCTCCACAAGAATAGGACAATTGGTCGAAGACACCTAGGCAGGTACATGCAAAACGAGGGACGGCCCAACCGGATCGCCCCTCGTCTTTTATGCGCCAGTTAAGCGCGCAGTGCTTACTTGACCACCAGGTTGACCAGCTTGCCGGGCACGCAGATGGCCTTGACGACCGTCTTGCCCTCGAGCCACTTGGCGACAGCGACCTCGGCGGCAGCCTGCATATCCTCATTTGAGGCATCGCGGGCAACGTCGACGCGGCCGCGGACCTTGCCGAGCACCTGGACCACAATCTGCACCGTGTCCTCAACGGACTCGGCCAGGTCGAACTCGGGCCAGGCGGCGGTGTAGGCGTTGCCCTCGCAGCCGAGGGCCTCGTGCCACAGCTCGTCGGCCCAGAACGGGCAGATGGGGGCAAGGACGCTCACGATATCCTTAGCCACGCCGTAGCACAGCGCCTTGTCGCGGGCGGTATCCTCGGTGGCATTGAGGTAGGCGCTCGCCGCGTTGACGAGCTCCATGACGGCCGAGATGGCGGTGTTGAACTGGCCGCGATCGAAGTCCTCGGTGCACTTGACGATGGTGCGGTGACGCTCGCGATAGAGCTTCATCGCGACCTCGTCGAGCGCGGACTTGTCGAAGGCCACGTTGGCGTCGCCGGACTGGACGAGCTGCCAAACGATACGCCAGGCGCGCTTGATGAAGCGGTTGGCGCCCTCAACGGCCTTGGGATCCCAGTCGAAGTCCTTCTCGGGCGGGGCGATAAACAGGATCGCCAAACGCATGGTGTCGGCGCCGTAGGGTTCGATGACCGAGCTCGGGGGCACGACGTTGCCCTTGGACTTGGACATGGTGTCGCCGTTCTCGTCCTTGACCATGCCCTGGCACAGCAGGTTGGTGAAGGGCTCGTTCACGCTCAGCAGGCCCAGGTCGCGCAGGGCCTTGGTAAAGAATCGGCTGTAGAGCAGGTGCAGAATGGCGTGCTCGATGCCGCCGATGTAGTTATCGACGGGCATCCAACGGTCGGCGGCCTCACGGGAGAAGGGCAGCTCGGTGTTGTGCGGATCGGTATAGCGCAGGTAATACCAGCTGGAGCAGGTGAAGGTGTCCATGGTATCGGTCTCGCGCTTGGCCGGGCGACCGCAGACCGGGCAGGTGGTCTCGTAGAACTCCTTGCACTCGGCGAGGGTCTCGCCGGCGCCCAGGTCCAGGTTCTCGGGCAGCGTCACCGGCAGCTGATCCTCGGGCACGGGCACGATGCCGCAGTGCTCGCAGTGGATGGCCGGGATGGGGTTGCCCCAATAGCGCTGGCGGCTGATGAGCCAGTCGCGCAGACGGAACTCGACCTTGCGACGACCGCAGCCCATGGCCTCGAGGTCAGCCACGATCGCAGCCTCGCCCTCGGAGTGCTTGCCACCGCGCATGCCAGTGTACTTGCCGGACTGGACGAGCGTGCCCTCGGCAGCGTGAGCGCAATCCCAGTCGACGGTCTCGGCATGGAAGGTATCGATGGTCTCGCCGCTGGCCTCGACGGCAGCGCGATCGTCGTCGTCCAGGATGATCGGCACGATCGGCAGGTCGTACTTACGGGCAAACTCAAAGTCGCGCTGGTCGCCACAGGGAACGGCCATGACGGCACCGGTACCGTAGTCGGCAACGACATAATCGGCAACCCACACGGGGACCTTCTCGCCGTTGACGGGGTTCACCACGTAGCGGCCGGTAAAGGCACCGTGCTTCTCGAGGGTGCCCTGGGCACGCTCGACGGCAGAGATATGCTTGGCGTCCTCGACGATCTTAGTGACGGCCTCCTCGTACTCCGTGCCCTCGACGAGCTCATGCAGGCCGGCGTACTCGGGAGCCAGGACAAAGAAGGAGACGCCAAAGAGCGTATCGGCACGCGTGGTGAAGACGGTGATCTTGCCCTCGTCGCCCTCGATGGGCTCGCCATCCTGGTCGCACAGGGTAAAGTCGACCTCGGCGCCCTCGGAGCGACCGATCCAGTTGGCCTGCATCTGCTTGACGCGCTCGGGCCAGCCGGGGAGCTTCTCCAAGTCGTCGAGCAGCTCCTGGGAGTACTCGGTAATCTTGTAGTACCACTGCTCCAGGTCGCGCTTCTCGGGCTCGGTGCCGCAGCGCCAGCACTTACCCTCGGTAACCTGCTCGTTGGCCAGAACGGTCTTACAAGTGGGGCACCAGTTGACCGGGTTCTTCTTACGATAGACCAGGCCCTTTTCCCACATCTTCTCAAAGATCCACTGGCCCCAGCGGTAGTAGTCGGGGCTGCAGGTCTTGACCATGCGATCCAGATCGTAGGAGAAGCCCATTCGCTTCATCGTGGCGAGCGCCTGGTCCATGTTCTTATACGTCCAGGCGGCAGCCTGCGTGTTGTGCTTGATGGCGGCGTTCTCGGCGGGCAGGCCAAAGGCGTCAAAGCCGATGGGATGAAGCACGTCGTAGCCGCGCATGCGGGCCTGACGGGCCATGGCATCGCCGATGGTATAGTTGCGCGCGTGGCCCATGTGCAGGTCGCCCGACGGATACGGGAACATCTCGAGCACGTACTTCTTGGGCTTGCTGTCGTCGGTGTCGACGGCAAAGAGGTTGGAGTCCTCCCAGGCCTTCATCCACCTGGACTCAATGGCCTGCGCGTCGTAGGCAGGGATCTCGTCCTTATGATCTGTGCAATCGCACATATCAGCTCCTTTGTTAGCTGGGTTGGAGCGGGGCGTTCTTACCTTTACTCGCTGCTGCGGACAGTCCTGCTCGCACGAAGAGCACATTAAGTGCTCTTCGGCTCGTGCGGAACTTGCAGCGAGCAAAGGTA
>CAJMBB010000144.1 GCA_905211615.1 uncultured Collinsella sp.
AGTTGAACGTCAGATTGTCCAAATGCGGCCCGCGCAGCGTCGAGCCGTTACGCGGTTTGGTAAAACCGCGTAACCCTAAAGCTCCGTTACTTCAACGTTGTTGTAGATCTCTTCCCAGCGGTCCATGACCAGGTGGCCGGTCTTGGGATCCATGGCGTTAAGCTTGCCGCAGGTATTGGCGGTCTTGAGCACCGTGACATCGTCGGCACCAGCAGCAATGGCATGAGCAAAGCCGGCGATGGTCGAGTCGCCGGAACCCGTCGCGTTCACAGCCGCAATCGCGGGCGTCTTGGCGCGGAACGCGCGGCCCTCATGGAAGCCCACCGAACCGGCAGCGCCCATCGAAACGACAACCCAGGGGATACCGGCAAAGCGGGCATCGGCGGCAAGCGCCTCGCGCAGGGCATCGACATCATCGGTCGTAAAGGACGTACCCAGCAGGCCGTTAATCTCGGTCAGGTTGGGCTTTACGAGCTCAGGCTTAGCGTCGGACTCCAGCGCGGCCTCCAGCGATGCACCCGAGGTGTCGAGCAGCACCTTGGCGCCCGCCTCCTCGGCGATCTTGACGAGCTCGGCATAGTAGCCGGCATCGACGCCACGCGGCAGCGAGCCCGAAAGCGTCACAACGTCCGCCTTCGCTGCAAGCTCGGCGAACTTGGCCGTAAAGGCCTCGAGCTCGGCCGGAGCGATCTGCGGGCCGCTCTCCAGCAGCTCGGTCTGATTACCCTCGTGCAGAATATTCAGGCAAATGCGCGTCTCACCGGCGATGGGCACAAAGTCGTTCTTGACGCCGTCGGCATCCATAAGCTCGGCCATATAGGCACCCATGTGGCCACCGAGTAGGCCGGTCGCGAGCACGTCGTCGCCCAGCTGCAGCAGCACACGGCTCACGTTGAGGCCCTTGCCGCCAGCGGTCTTTTCGGGCGTCACGCGGTTAACATCGTCGATAATCAGCTTGTCGAGCTGATAGCGCGTATCAATCGACGGGTTCATGGTAACGGTCAGAATCATGTTGAACTCCTGTTCCCGGGCGGCATGACCCGCCCCAAACATACGATAACTCGTTAAAGGATCTCGATCTCAAAGCCGCGGGTGACGGTCTCTCCCGGCTTGGCCTCCAGGCAGCCACGCTTGTGCTCCAGAATATCGTCCTCGTCGGAGCAGGTGGACAGGCCGCCCCACGGTTCCACGGCCACAAAGTCACCCTCGGGCTTGCTCCACACAATCAGGTACGGCATATCGGGGAACGTCAGGCGCACGCCCTTGTCCTCGGTCTTCTTGGTCAGCGTAACCACGCGGCTCTCGAGCACGTCAAAGATGGTCTCCGCGAAGTCGAAGAGTTCGTGGGTCAGCGGCAGGTTCTGGCCGATCATGGGGTTCTTGCTGCTGTGCTCGACATCAATCAGGCCCGTCGAGGGAACGGCAGTACAGAGCTCGGCGGCCTCACGCTGCTCAAAACGGAGCTCGTAGTCGTCATAGGACTCACCCTCGTCGAGCGGGCACTTAAAGCCGGGGTGACCGCCCACAAAGAACGGCATGTCCTCAGTGCCCTCATTGGTCACCTCGTACGACACGGCCACCTTTTCCGAATCGATCGTGTAACGAGCAACGATCTTAAACGGATACGGGTACTGCTCGAGCAACTCGGCATGGTCGGCAGAGCTTAGGCTCAGTGCAACCATGTTGTCGCCCTGTTCCTCGAGCTTCCATTCCTGTTTGCGCGCAAAGCCGTGGCGGGCGAGCTTAACCTCGCGGCCGCCCGTGGTCATTGCGCGACCGTCACGAAGGCCGCCGCAGATCGGGAAACAAATGGGTGCCTGGCCCGACCAGACCGCCGGGTCACCCTGCCACAGGTACTCACGGCCGTTGGCCGCAATAGAAGTGAACGACCCGCCCGCCGTGCTCAGTGCTACGCGGATAGAACCGTTATCAAGAACAAACTCCATAGGAGCCTTCCCTTTCTTACGACAGCCCGCCAAGTCAATAGGGCTGATAGAAAACCGGCCCGCGCCCCCTCACAGAAACGCGAGCCGTCAATTGAAAAGCTGCAAATCGCCAAGTACAGCCAAGAGCGAAGCACTCAAGCCAAGCAAGCAAACGTGTTATCGGAGCAGCTCGCCGTATCGGAAATCTTCGCAACAACAGCGGTAACCCCACAGGTCACCTCAACGTCAGCGAGAAGCCAGCTGGTGAGGCAAGGTGCCGTGAAGCGAGGCGGCATTGACCTTCTGGTCATGCCGCCGAAGCTGAACGGCAGATTGCCCACCAGATGGCTTCGCAGCGTCGACCCGTTACGCGGTTTGGTAAAACCGCGTAACCTCCTTAGTCGTGGTACTCGCCGCGGTCCCACTTCTCGAGGAACTCGTCAAAGAAGTGCGGGTCAGCCTGAGCCTCGGCGTCGGCCTTATTGCAGGCATCGATCTTGGCGATCAGGGCATCGTGCTCGGGGGTCTTCTCGTAGGGCTCCTCCAGGAAGGCAAGCATGATATCGGCCATCAGGAACTCGCCGGTAATCTTGCCGCCAAAGCCCACGATGTTGGCGTTGAGCTCGCGACGGGCATACAGGGCAGAGGTCATGTCGCGGACCAGGGCGCAGCGGGCGCCGGGAACCTTGTTGACGGCGTTGGTGATGCCGATGCCGGTGCCGCACAGGGCCACGCCAAAGTCGGCCTTGCCGCTGGCAACAGCCTCGCCCACGGCCTTACCGTAGATGGGATAGTGCGTACGGGTGTGGCTGTAGGTGCCGCAGTCGAGCACCTTGTAACCAGCCTGCTCCAGGCGGTCGGCCAGATAGATCTTCTCGTCCGTAACGATATGGTCGCAACCGATTGCGATGGTCTTCTTCATCAGAACGTCCTTTCGTCTGAATTCACAAGTTGAGGTAGAAGTTCGAGTTCTCGGTGGCTCTCGTTAGGCCATCTTGTTGAGCATGTCGACACGGATCTGGTGACGGCCGCCGGCGTACTGTGCACGCAGGAACTCGCGGGCGATCTTCTTGGCGACCTCGGTGCCCACAACGCCCGGGCCCATGGTGACCATGCGCGAGCCGTTGTGCTCGCGGGTCATGTAAGCGGAACGCTCGTCGGAAATGTTGGCGACGACCATGCCCTTGATCTTGACGGCGGCCATATAGGAGCCGACGCCGTACTTATCGAATGCGAAGCCCTGGGAATCCTTGTGCTCCAGCAGGTCCTTGGCAACGGCGGTCGCGGAATCGACAAAGTCCGCGGCAGGGGTCTCGGAATAGTCGACGACCTCGTGACCGTCGGCGATGAGCATCTCCTTGATGGACTCCTTCATCGACATACCGTCGGCATCGGAAGCGATTACAACCCTCATGACATCCTCCTTGAGAGATACGCAGGTGCGTAGTTTCTGTTTGGAAGTGTTGAATCGCGTTCAGGTCCGGGCATCTGAATGTGCGGTTCTTCACTGTTCATGTTTATTTGAACACATTCGAACAGTAACTGCAACAACTATTTGTTTATCTTTGTTCTTTTTTGAACAAATATCGTTCACGGATGATTGCTGACCGTTTGAGCCGGGCGCGGACGTAGCGACCATGTGTTCAACAAACAAAAGGGCGGCCAAGAACGTGTCTCGGCCGCCCTTCGGCGGTATTCCCCGGTATATACAGCTGTTTTAGCTACTCGGACTGCCCACCCTATTTGGCGTGCTTGGACGGAGCACTCAGAAAGCGGCCCGTCAAATAGTTCGCCGGGCCGGAAATATCGATCCCCAGCAGTACGTGTCCCAGCCACAGGAACGCCACGAGCACCAGCAGCGGGATAACGCACGAAGTCACGATCATCACGATGACGCCTTCGATGAGGTCGGTCACCTGCTGCACGATCTCGTCGGTCATCTGCTTGGCACCGCTGGTCACCGACGTAACAAGGCTCGAGGCCCCATCAGTCAACTGCTCGAGCACGTTTTTGGACTCCGTGGCCTCGGATTTTTTCTTGTTCGATTTTGAGCTGGTCTCGGCTGACTTGTTCGTGGTGTCGGCCGCGTCCGCAGCGTCCGCAGCCTTTTGCTCAGCTTGCTCAATACTTACGCGATACGTTTCATCGACCTTCTGCGACACCCAAACGCTTGCAGGCACCAACGCCATGCCGATCACGGCAACTACCAGCACGCGTGTCGCCACACGGCGCAGGACAGCGCTCGTGCTCCAGCGCCCGTGAATGCCGAGCGACACCGCAAAGAGCACCAACGCAAACGGGATTAAGATGCCCAAGCCAACCGACCACAAAATGGTTAGCAGGTATTTCTCGAGGTAGAGCACGGCAAGCACGATACCAAGGTTGCCTGAAAGCTGCGCGAGCTGCTCGGCAACCGGCGTTCCCGTATCACCCGGCAGCGCGGTAATGCCCGCAGACAGCGCCACGCACGAGGTCGTGAGCGCCAGTACGTTACCCTTCTTTTGGTCGATGACCTCGATGGTGGAGTCCCAAGTTTTGGTATCGGCGAAATGCGGACGAGCTACAAAGCCCGACAGCAGCGCCAGGACCACGAGCGCAACGATAAAGCCAATCTGCAGCTTTTTGTTTGCGCACACGACATCGGACAGACTGGGCTGCAGCTCGGTTACCGCCGTGTGCTCGGTTATCTGGACAGGACACCCATGAGCCATCTCGTGCGCATCTTTCTTTTGAATCAATCCGTTGTCCGGCATTTGGATACCTCCTCATTCCGGCCTGTATTGCGGATGGAAGTATACCCACCGAGCAAAAATCGAACGGGAGGACGAACGGAGCGCACCAAGACTGTCCCCAATGACCAGTCGTTTAAGAACGTCCCCAATGACTATCTCGGGATGAGTTGCGGTGGAATAGGGATTGTTTTGCGCCCGCCGGCCCCTATTCAGTCCTTATTTCACCGCAACTTGGAGGAGGACAGAAAAAGCCCTGTCGCGGGTGTGAACTGCGTCCCAAATCTTGGACGCCCTAAATAGCGACTAGGCCGCGAGGGCCT
>CAJMBB010000145.1 GCA_905211615.1 uncultured Collinsella sp.
AGACGGCGAGTTAGCCGGCAGGTCGGCATGTCAATCCTGGTCTAACAGAGCCTTAAATAATCAATATGCATAGAAAGTCATAATTATCATTTCGTAAACATTTCGATGAAATTAACGCCATGAGGCATGCTTGCGGTTACAATACCGCGAGGCCTAACTACACACCTTTAAGCCGGTCCTGTGAGACCGGGAAGGAGAATTATGGCGAACAACCATACCGCGGGCACTGCCGCCCGCACCTTCGCGCCCAGCGAGCTTTGCCAGCGTATGCTGGCCAAAACCAGCAAGGGCGCCTGCGGTCCCTGCATCCTGTATCTTGAGGATGGGACCATTTTTTATGGACGTGCATGCGGCGCCGAGGGCACCGCGACCGGCGAAGTCTGCTTCAACACCTCGCTCGAGGGCTACTTTGAGGTCATGACCGACCCGAGTTATGCCGGCCAAATCGTAACCATGACCTATCCGCAGATCGGCAACTACGGTATCGACGAGACCGACGTCCAGTCGGCCTTCCCCGGCGACGCCGTGCGCCCTGCGAGCGCTCCGGCTATGCGCGGCATGATCGTTCGCGACATGTGCGCCACGCCTTCTAACTGGCGCTCGACCGTCAGCGTGCCGGAGTATCTGCGCGCTCACGGCATCGTCGCTATCGAGGGTGTCGACACTCGCGCTCTGGTGCGCCATCTGCGCGACAATGGTTCCAAGATGGGCATTATCTCGACCGAGATCTTCGACGTCGACGAGCTTGCCGAGCGTCTGGCCGCAGCGCCCACGCTGGTAGGCGAGAACCTGGTGAAGACCGTAAGTTGCCCCGCGCCTCACGAGTTTGTGGCCGCCGACCTGCCTGCCACGCATGACTTTGCACTTGCGGCTGCCGCTCCTGCCCGTCATAAAGTGGTCACCTACGACTGCGGTGTGAAGCGCGGCATTCTGGAGGGCTTGGTCCGCGCCGGCTGCGACCTTACCGTCGTGCCGTGGGATACGCCCGCCCAGCAGGTGCTCGACATGAATCCCGACGGTGTCTTTTTGTCCAATGGCCCCGGCGACCCCGATGCCGTGGTGGAGACCTATGAACAGGTGCAGCAGCTGATCGGCAAGGTGCCGGTCTTTGGTATTTGTCTTGGTCACCAGATGATCAGCCTGGCCTGCGGCGCCCAGATGGAAAAGCTTAAGTTCGGTCACCGCGGTGGCAACCAGCCGGTCATGAACCTGGTGAGCCGTCGCGTGGAGATCACCGCGCAAAACCATGGCTTTGGCCTGCTGTTCCCCAGCTTGGGCAAGCTTGTCCCCGAGCTTTCCGGCGGCGAGACCGAGCATGCGGCCGATGGAGATCTGCGCGTCTGGGTGCGCCGCGGAATCGCGCCGGTCGTGATGAACGAGCGCTTCGGCCGCATTCGCCTGACACATGTGAACCTCAACGACGGCACCGCCGAGGGCATCCAGCTGCTCGACGCCCCGTGCTTCTCGGTCCAGTACCACCCCGAGGCCTCGCCTGGCCCCACCGATGCCCACTATCTCTTTACCGCCTTTACGCGACTCATGGACGGCGAGGAGAACTACCTGGACATCGACACCGCGAAGGACCGCCTGGCTGGCTGGAATTTCGCCGAGACCGCCGCGACCGAGACCGAGGAGAACTAACATGCCGAAACGTACTGACATCAAGCGCATCCTCGTCATTGGTTCGGGCCCCATCGTCATTGGTCAGGCTTGCGAGTTCGACTACTCCGGCGCCCAGGCCTGCAAGGTGCTCAAGGAGGATGGCTTTGAGGTTATCCTGGTCAACTCCAACCCGGCGACCATCATGACCGACCCGGGTCTTGCCGACCGCACCTATGTCGAGCCCATCACCGCCGAGTTTATCGAGCGCGTGATCAAGAAAGAGCACCCGGACGCGCTGCTGCCCACGCTGGGCGGCCAGACCGGTCTGAACGCCGCCGTCGAGCTGGCAAAGGAGGGCACGCTCGACAAGTACGGCGTCGAGATGATCGGCTGCGACCTGGCCGCCATCGAGCGCGGCGAGGACCGCAAGCTCTTTAACGAGGCCATGGCCGAGATTGGCCTGGAGGTCGCACGCTCGGGCTATGCCTACAGCGTGGCCGACGCCGAGGCTATCGCCGAGCGCGTGGGCTATCCCTGCGTACTGCGCCCGAGCTTTACCCTCGGTGGCGCCGGTGGCGGCATTGCACATACTCACGAGGAGCTCGTCTCCATCGTGAGCCAGGGCCTGGAACTCTCGCCCGCCCACGAGGTGCTGGTCGAGGAGTCCATCGAGGGTTGGAAAGAGTACGAGATGGAGGTCATGCGTGACCACGCCGGCAACGGCATCATCGTGTGCTCCATCGAGAACCTCGACCCCATGGGCGTGCATACCGGCGACTCCATCACCGTGGCGCCGGCGCAGACGCTCTCCGACCTTGAGTATCAGCGCATGCGCGTGGCCTCGCTCGCCATTCTGGAGAAGATCGGCGTCGAGACCGGTGGCTCCAACGTGCAGTTTGCCGTGAACCCCAGCACCGGCCGCCTGATCGTCATCGAGATGAACCCGCGCGTGAGCCGCTCGTCCGCACTGGCCTCCAAGGCCACGGGTTTCCCCATCGCTAAGGCCGCCGCGCGCCTGGCCGTGGGCTATACGCTCGACGAGATCGTCAACGATATCACCAAGGCAACGCCCGCTTGCTTTGAGCCCACGATCGATTACTGTGTGGTCAAGGTGCCGCGCTTTGCCTTCGAGAAGTTCAAGGGCACCGACCCCACGCTCACCACGCGCATGAAGGCCGTGGGCGAGATCATGGCAATCGGCCGCACCTTTGAGGAGGCCTTTGGCAAAGCTATGCGCTCGCTGGAGGACGGCCACCAGGGCATTTGCGCCGGTGGCAAAGAGGGTGCCGATAAGCTGAGCGACGACGAGCTCGCTCAGGCCGTGGCAACTCCGACCGAGCATCGCATCTTCTTTGTGGTCGAGGCTCTGCGCCGTGGCTGGGACATCGCCCGCATCCATGCCATCTGCGGTATCGATCCGTGGTACCTCAACCGTATCAACGACATGGTGCAGGTCCAGGAGAGCATCCGCGGCCTGCGTGTGGAGGATATCGACGCCGACGCGATGCGCCTGCTCAAGCAGTACGGTACGAGCGACGCCGAGATCGCCGCGCTGACCGGCTCGGACGAGCGCTTTGTGCGCGCCTATCGCAAGGGTCTGGGCGTGGTTCCCAGCATGAAGACGGTCGATACCTGCGCTGCGGAGTTCTCGAGCGCCACGGAGTACCACTACAAGACGTACGAGAACATCTACCGCACGAGCCCGGATGCCAAGAAGTGCGTGGCTCCCGACGAGACCACGCCGGCGGACAAGCCCAAGGCGATGATTCTGGGCGCCGGCCCCAACCGCATTGGCCAGGGTATCGAGTTCGATTACTGCTGCGTGCACGCGAGCTACGCTCTGGCGGCCCGCGGCTTTGAGACCGTCATGGTCAACTGCAATCCCGAGACCGTCTCGACCGACTACGACACGTCCGACCGCCTGTACTTTGAGCCGCTCACCTACGAGGACGTCATGGATGTCATCGATGTTGAGCGCCCCGACGGCGTCGTGGTGACGCTCGGCGGTCAGACCCCGCTTAAGCTGGCGCGCATGCTTGAGGAGAGCGGCGTGAACATCATGGGCACCAAGCCCGATGCCATTGACTTTGCCGAGGACCGCGAGCGCTTTGCCGCCCTGCTCGACAAGCTGGGCATCATGTATCCGCCGGCGGGCCAGGCCACCTCGTTTGAGGAGGCCGAGGCCGTGGCCGCGCATATTGGCTACCCGCTGCTGGTGCGTCCGAGCTACGTGCTGGGCGGCCGCGGCATGATGATCGCCTACGATGCCGAGCATCTGCGCGATTACATGGCCGAGGCTGCACGCATTAGCCCCGACTACCCGGTGTATCTGGATCGCTTCTTGGAGGGTGCGATCGAGTCCGATGTCGACGCCCTGTGCGATGGCGAAGAGGTCTACATTGGCGGCATTCTGGAGCATATCGAGGAGGCCGGTATTCACTCCGGCGACTCTGCGACCTGCATTCCGCCGTTCAGCTTTAGCGAGAGCCTGCAGGCGAAGCTCCGCGAGACCACGCGCCGCATCGCGATGGCGCTGGGCGTACGCGGCCTGGTCAACGTACAGTACGCCATCAAGGGCGAGACCGTTTACGTGATCGAGGCCAACCCGCGTGCCAGCCGCACCGTGCCGTTTATCTCCAAGGCCACCGGCGTGCCGCTGGCCAAGTGCGCGGCGCGTATCATGGCGGGCGATTCCATCGCGAGCCTGGGCCTGCCGAGTGACGAGCGTCAGCTGGACTGGTTCTGCATGAAGGAAGCCGTTATGCCCTGGGGCCGTTTCCCGGGTGCCGACGTTATCCTGGGGCCCGAGATGAAGTCGACGGGCGAGGTCATGGGTATCGCTAAGAGCTATCCCGAGGCATACGCCAAGACGCAGCTGGCGATCGACTACAAGCTGCCCGACCCGAGCTGCGGCAAGGTGTTCATCAGCGTGTGCGACCGCGACAAGCGCCATATCCTTTCGGTCGCCCGCATTCTGCGCTACCTGGGCTTTGACATCTGCTCTACCGAGGGTACGGCGCGCGTGCTGCGCGGAGGCAACGTGACGTGCGAAGTCGTGGAGAAGATCAGCGGCCCGCACGACGGCGAGTGCCCCAACATCGGCGACCTCATCGCCGATGGCAAGATTGCGGTGATCATCAACACGCCGTACGGTCCGGGCTCGCGTGGTGACGGCTATCTACTGCGCACCGAGGCCGTCCGTCGTGGCGTGACCTGCGTGACGGCGATGTCTGCCGCCAACACCTACGTGAGCGCCATCGAGGCGGTGCGCGAGGACCAGCAGGGTCACGGCAGCGCCAACGACATGGGCATGGACGTCATCGCCCTGCAGGACCT
>CAJMBB010000146.1 GCA_905211615.1 uncultured Collinsella sp.
GAGAGAACGCTCCCGCAAACTGCCTCTTGACAACTTATAGGAGCGTCGGTTTTGTAAGTGCGCAATTTGCCGTGGTCGGAGACATGCGGTTCATCGTAGTAAACCGGCATAGTTTTGAAATGGCATCAAATTGGCGGCAGCCAGCGGCTAGCCTCGCAGATAGGCGATGGCGATTTGGGTGCGGTTGCGCAGGCCCATTTTGGCAAGGATCGAGCTGATGTGGTTGCGTACGGTGCCTTCGCCCATGTAGGCGGTGGCGGCAATTTCCTTGTTGTCGAGGCCGCGGGCGATGAGCTCGGCG
The DNA here is from genome assembly GCA_905211615.1 of uncultured Collinsella sp. Taxonomy (GTDB): domain Bacteria; phylum Actinomycetota; class Coriobacteriia; order Coriobacteriales; family Coriobacteriaceae; genus Collinsella. Next base: position 302 of record CAJMBB010000146.1, read on the forward strand.
ACTTCGAACTCGCGGTCGGTCAGGCTGACAAAGGCCGCGGGCCGGCGGGCCGTGCCGGCCTCGACGCCCGCCCCATCAAAGTTGATATCCTCGATCGCCTTGCCCTCGAGCACGCGTTTGCCGCTCATGACCTGCGCCAACGCTGGCGGAATGGCGGCGACATCGGTTTTGATCAGATAGCCGCGGGCACCCAGCTTGAGCGCCGACACAATGTACTCGTCATCCGAGAATGTCGTCAGAAACACCACGCGCGCCGCAGGGTCGCGCCCGAGGATCTCGCGTGCCGCCGATAGGCCGTCGCGTCCCGGCATCTGGATGTCGAGCAGTGCGATATCGGGTGCGTGCTCGGCGTAGAGCGCCACCGCATCGTTGCCGTTGGCGCCGGTGCCCACCACCTCGATCTGCGGCTGGGCGCCCAGGATAATCTTGAGCGAATCGACCACCAAGCGGTCGTCGTCGACAACAATAAGCCTCATCGGCCCTCATCTCCTTGCGGTTTGGGAACGGTGGCAAACACGCGCCAGCCGCCGGCGCCGGCACGCGGACCGGCGGTGAAGGTGCCGCCAAGCGCCTCGACGCGCTCGCGCATGGAGGCGAGCCCCATGCCTTCTGCGACGTTGCTGCTGCTCGCCGGGGTCGCGTCCACGCCATCATCGGTAACGATGAGCTGGTAAAACGACGGATGCTCCATGCACCGCACGGTAATGGTTTTGGCGTGGGCGTGGCGCATGGCGTTGGAAAGCGCCTCGCGCAGGACCGCCGCAAAGCAGTTGGCGACATTTGCGGGCGCATGCTCGGCCAAAACTTCAAGCTCAACCTGCGGGCCGCCGTCCGAGCGTGCGCCTTCAACGATGCAATCGAGCTGTACGGAGAGGTCGACGGCGTTGTCGTTGAGCGCATGGACGCTGGCGCGTACGAGCTGGAGCGCCTCGTCAACCGTGCGTTTGACGTCGGCGAAATCGGCGGCGACGCCGGGCTCGTCGGCGTGGACCACGCGCAGGGCTTCGGTCTGCAACGAAGCACGCGTGAGCTGGTGGCCGACGTTGTCGTGAATTTCGCGCGCGATGCGGGCGCGCTCGGCCAGGGTCGCAAGTTCGACCTCATAGTCCTGGCGATCGGCGAGGTCGCGGTTGCGCGCTTCGAGCGCGAGGGCTCGTTCCTGCAGTTCGTCGCGGGTATGGCGCATGCGCTGCTGCTCGCGTTCCAACTGGGCGGTGCGTAGCGATAGCAAGGTGGCGGCAACCGAAAGGATGGCGGTCAGCAGGAGCGTTCGGGCGGTAAGCGCGTCGGTGTGAAGGTCCGCGATGAGCGCAAAGGCAAAGACGGAGCCAATGCCCAGCGCGACCCAGGCGTGCTCACGGCGCACGCGCCGCGCGATGTCATAGAAGGCGAGAGGTGCAAGCGGCACAAACGGCGGTACGAAAACTGCCGCGATGATGTAAACGTAGCTCGCGGTCTCGCTCGCACGGCGGGCGCGGTTTCCCTGTGCGACCTCGGCCAGCGAGGTGGCAATAACGCCAAGGCAAAACGCCGCGACCAAGCGAGCGTCCACAGCAAGGCCCATGGCGGCCGCAATACAGCACGCCAGCACGATCGATTTGTCGAAAAGCCTGTTCATACGGGTATTGTACGCGAAGCCGCGCATGGTGGAGGGGCCGCCTGCGCAACCGTGACATTCCTCCCGCGCGGCAAAGCGGTCGCGTCGGCGGGCAACGCGACCGAGCCTCCGCACTCGTGACAAAGCTCACTGGTGCGCGCCGGCCGCTCCTGCGATGATGCAATCGTACCGGGCCGCAATCAACAGAAGGGCCGCCTCATGACAGACATCGTCCACGTCGAAAACCTCGTCAAGCGCTACGACAATCTTATCGCGCTCGACCACTTTAACCTGAGCATCGCCCCCGGCGAGATCTTTGGCCTGCTGGGCCCCAACGGCTCGGGCAAGACCACGTCCATCAACTGCATTCTGCAGCTGCTTTCCTACGACAAAGGCACCATCGAGCTGTTCGGCGAGCCCATGACGCCCGCCCGCTACGACCTCAAGCGCCGCATCGGCGTGGTGCCACAGCAAGTGGCGGTATTCGACGAGCCCACGGTGCGCGAGAACATCGACTATTTCTGCAGCCTTTACGTCAACGACCGCAAGCGCCGTCGCGCGCTGGTCGACGAAGCCATCGACTTTGTCGGGCTGGGCGACTTTGCCAAGTTCCGCCCCGGCAAGCTTTCGGGTGGCCTGGCGCGTCGCCTTAACATCGCCTGCGGCATCGCGCACAAGCCCGAACTCATCTTTTTTGACGAGCCCACGGTGGCGGTCGACCCGCAGAGCCGCAACGCCATCCTGGAGGGCATCTGCCGCCTGCGCGACGAGGGCGCTACGGTGGTGTATACCAGCCATTACATGGAGGAAGTCGAGCAGATTTGCAGTCGTATCATGATCATGGATGGCGGGCGCGTGCTGGCGCAGGGCACCAACGACGAGCTCAAGCGCATGATCCAGATGGGCGAGAAGATCGTAATCGAGGTCGGTGAGGTGCCGAGTGCGGCACTCGCTGCCGTTGCGAGCCTGCCGCATGTCCTGGACCTGGCGGCGACGGCGGGCCAGCTCACGTTTTCGTGCGAAGCGAGCCCGCATAACCTGACCGACATCCTCGACGCGCTGCGCTCGTACGATGTACCGCTCGGCCGCATCTACTCCGAGCCGCCGACCCTCAACGACGTGTTCCTCGAGATCACCGGCCGCGAGCTGCGCGACTAGGGGGCGGCCATGTTCAACACCATTATCATCACGGTCAAGACGCTGCTGCGCCGGCCGAGTACGTGGGTCTGGGGCGCTCTCTTTCCCATCGCGCTTTCCACGATGTTCATGTTTATGTTTGCGAACCTCAGCTCCGACGGTACGGTCGACCCGGTTCCGGTGGCCGTCGTGGCGGATGAGGCCTGGGACGCCTCGACCTTTAAGGACGTGGCGACGTCGCTTGCCAAGGAAGGCGACGACCAACTGCTCGAGATCCACGAGTGCGACGACGCAGCCGATGCGAACCGTGCGCTCAAGGCCGGCGAGGTCGTGGGCATCTATGCGGTCGACGACACGGGCACGCCCAAACTCACGTTGCTTTCGAGCTATGACAACTCGCGTGCGTCGTCGGTGCTCACCGACCGCAGCATTTTGGAGACGGTGGCAAGCTCGTATACACAAAATGCCGAGCTCATGTCCCAGATTGCCCAGGACAACCCGGCGGCGCTCGCCGACCCGGAGGCGGTTGCGCGCGCCCTGTCGCTCGAGGGCGGAACCCGACGCGTAAGCCTGACACGCACCACGCCCGATGGCACGGTCATCTACTATTACGCGCTTTTTGGCCTGGTCGCGATGATGTCTGCCGAGTTTGCCGCCTTGAGCGTCGTCGACCTGCAGCCCAATCTGTCGGGCCTTGGCGCGCGTCGCTGCGTGGGCGGCCTTTCCAAGACGGCGTCGCTGGCCGGTATCTTTGTGGGCTCGTGGCTGGTTTCCTTTGCCTCGATGACGATCGCGATCGGCTACGTGCGCCTGGTCGTGGGCGTCGACTTTGGCGGGCGCGAGGGGCTGTGTCTGGTGGGTGGCGCCGCTTCCGCGCTTGCCGCCACGGGCCTGGGACTCTTTGTGGGCACGCTTCCCGTTAAGGGCGGCAAGGCATCCAAGTCCGGCATCCTCACGGGCTTTGCTACCACGTGCGCCCTGTTCGCCGGCCTCTACGGCGAGCCGGCGATGGCGCTTGCCGATGACGTTGCCCGCGCCTGCCCGGTTGAGTGCTGGCTCAACCCCGTCAAGCTTATCTGCGACATGTTCAACCGCCTGTATTTCTTTGAGGACCTGGGACCTTTTGCCGTTCGCGCCGGCGCGCTGGTCCTTATGGCGCTGCTGTTTGTTGCCGCCGCCACGCTGATCTTTGGAAGGAGCCGCTATGAGCACCTTTAAGACCGCGCTTCGCATGGCGCTCGCACACCCGCTCTATCTGCTTATCTACACGGTGTTTATTTCGCTCATGGGCGTATTCATCGCGGCATCGGTAAGCTGGAGCTCGTCGCAGCTTACCGATTACGAGCCCTACGACGCCAACGTGATCGTGGTCGACCGCGACGACAGCGACCTTTCGCGTGCGCTTACCAAGCATCTGGGTTCGCGTTTTGAGCTGGTCACGGGCGTCGGCGACGATACGTACGACCTTGCGGACGCGCTCTCCAAGAGCAACAGCGCCAAGGGTAGCGCCGACTGCGTGTTCTTTATCCCGGAGGGGTTTGAGGATGACCTCGTTGCAGCCGCCCGAGCGGGGGAGGCCCTGCCCAAGCTCGATGTGACCTACGGTGCCGGCACCATGGCGGCGGCGCTTTCGTCTGCCGAGGCCTCGCGCTGGATTTCGCTCGCGGGCGCTGCAGCGGCCCTAGAGCCCGCCGCCTCTAATGGCAGCGTCGCCAAGGCCGCCGAGCTCGTTTACTGCGACGTTTTCGACAGGGATGCCCAGCACGTCGGCAAAGACAAAACATCATCACCTCGATGTGCATTGCCCTCATCTCACTTATGCATGGCAGATTCACGGACTTGTCCGGAGGCTTCTCGCTTATATATGGCAGGCCAGTCTGCCGAAACAGTAGGTAGGGG
>CAJMBB010000147.1 GCA_905211615.1 uncultured Collinsella sp.
GGCATCGGTCGCATCGGGGCGTCCGTAGCGGATGTTCTCGCGGATGGTGCCGGTAAACAGCCAGGTGTCCTGCAGCACCATGGCAAACTCGCCGCGCAGCGCCGCGCGGTCCCAGTCGCGCACGTCGACGCCTTCGACGCGCAGCGAACCGCCGTCCACGTCGTAAAAGCGCTGCAGCAGCTTAATGAGCGTGGTCTTGCCGGCGCCGGTGGGGCCGACGATGGCAATGGTTTGGCCGGGCTTAGCCTCGCAGCTAAAGTCGTGGATGATGGTCTTGTCGGGCGTGTAGCCAAACTTGACATGGTCAAACTCCACGTGGCCGGGGCGCTTCTCGGGAATCTGCGCGTCGGCCTTCTGCTCCTCCTCGGGCGCGGCCAGGAACTCAAAGACGCGCTCGGTGGCGGCAGCCATCGACTGCATCGTGTTGCTCACGTTGCCCAGCTGCTGCACCGGCTGCGTAAAGTTGCGCACGTACTGGATAAAGCTCTGGATGTCGCCGGGCGTGGCATTGCCGGTCAGCGCGAGCTGCGCGCCCACCACGACGACGCCCACGTAGCCCATGTTGCCCACCAAGCTCATAAGCGGCATCATCAGGCCCGACAGGAACTGCGAGCGCCAGCCACTAATAAAGAGGCGGTCGTTTTGACGGTCGAATTCCTCGATCGAGGCCTCGGCGCGGTCGAACACCTGGATGACGTTCTGGCCGGCAAAGTCCTCCTCGATGATGCCGTTGACGGCGCCCAGAACCTGCTGTTGCTCGCGGAAGTACGGCTGCGAGAAGTGAATCATTACGGTCAAGATAATCGCGGCGGCCGGCAGCGTGAGCACGGTGACGCCGGTAAGTGGCAGGCTGATCGAAAGCATCATGACGAGCACGCCGATAATCTGCGTCACCGACGTGATGAGCTGCGTCACGCTCTGGTTGAGCGACTGACCCAGCGTATCGACGTCGTTGGTGATGCGGCTGAGTACGTCTCCCTTGCTGTGGCCGTTGAAGTAACTCATCGGCACGACGGCAATCTTGGCGGCGATTTCCTTGCGCATGCGGTAGCAGATCTTTTGCGTGACGCCGGTCATGAGCCAGCCCTGGACCAGGCTGCAGACAGAGCTCGCCAGATACAGGCAGAGCAAAAAGCCGAGCGTCTTGGCGATCCAGTCAAAGTCAACGTCGCCGGTGCCGTTGACCTTGGCGACCAGGCCTTCGAACAGCTTGGTCGTAACCTGGCCGAGCACCTTGGGTCCCACAATGTTAAAGATGACCGAGCACACGGCAAAGGCGACGGCGGCAAACACGGCAATCTTGTGCTGGCCGATATAGCCGAGCAGCTGCCTCATGGTGCCCTTAAAGTCCTTGGCCTTTTCGCCGCGACGCATGCCGCCCATGCGGCCCATGGGACCACGCTGGCGGGTGGGCTTGGGAATCTGAGTCTTGGTCTCGTCTGCCATTAGCGCTCGCCTCCTTCCATGACGGCTGCAATTTCTTCTTGGGTAAGCCCCAGCTCCTCGGCGGAAAGCTGCGACTGTGCGATCTCCAGGTACGCCGGGCAGTTGCGCAGCAGCTCCTCGTGCGTGCCGGTGCCCACTACGTGGCCGTCGTCGAGCACGATGATCTGGTCGGCGTGCATGATGGTCGCGATGCGCTGGGCCACGACCACGAGCGCGGCGTCGGTGACGTTTTTGGCCAACTCCTCGCGCAGGCGAGCGTCGGTCTTGTAGTCGAGGGCGCTAAACGAGTCATCGAACACCACGACCTCGGGCTTTTTGGCCAACGCGCGGGCGATGGCCAGGCGTTGGCGCTGACCGCCCGAGACATTGGAGCCGCCCTGGCTGATGGGGGAGTCGTAGCCGCCCTCGCGCTCGGCGATAAAGTCTTCCGCCTGGGCGACGCGTGCTGCCTGGCGCATATCCTCGTCACTCACCATGTCGCCGGCAAACTTGAGGTTGCTCTCGACGGTACCCGAGAACAGACGACCCTGCTGCGGAATATAACCGATGCGGCGACGCAGCTCGGAGAGAGTCATGTCACGCACGTCGATGCCGTCGAGCGAAATGCTGCCGCCCGTGACGTCGTACAGGCGCGGGATGAGCTGCACAAGCGTGGACTTGCCCGAACCCGTGGAGCCAATGATGCCGAGCATCTGGCCGGCGTGCGTGGTGAAGTTTACGCCGCTAATGACGTCGGCGCGGGCATCGGGATACTGGAAGCTCACGTCACGGAAGGTGAGCTCGCCGCGCGGCGCGCTGGCCGCGGGCAGTTTGGGCGAGGCAGGGTCGTTGATGCTCGTGGGGCAGGTGATGACCTCTTCCACGCGCTCGGCTGCGACCTCGGCGCGGGGCAGGATGACCGAAACCATGGTGAGGATCATAAACGCCATGACGATCTGCATGGTGTAGGAGATGAACGCCATCATGTTGCCGACCTGCATCACGCCGTCGGACACGCCCTGCGCGCCAAACCAGACGATAAGCACGGTGATGCAGTTCATGACGAGCATCATAAGCGGCATCATAAAACTCATAGCGCGGTTGGTGTAGAGCTGCGTGGTCATCAGGTCGAGCGAAGCCTTGTCAAAACGCTCGAGCTCATGCTCCTCGCGGTTGAACGAGCGGATGGGCATAAGGCCGTCGAGCAGCTCGCGGGCGGTAAGGTTCACACGGTCCACAAAGCTCTGCATCTTTTTGAACTTGGGCATGGTGAGGCCCATAAGCACGCCGACGACGGCCGAGACCGCGATGATGGCCACGGCGATGGTCCACTCTAGGCCGGTATGGTTGGCCAGGACGCGCATGACGGCGACGATGCCCATGACGGGGGCCATCAGACACATGCGGATAAACAGGGTTGCGGCCATCTGGATCTGCTGAATGTCGTTGGTGCAGCGGGTGATGAGCGAGGCCTGACTAAACTTGCCCACCTCGGCCGGCGAGAAGTGCATAACCTTGTTGAAGGTCTCGCGGCGCAGGTCGCGGGCGATGGAGCAGGCGGTGCGCGACGCCACGGCACCGGTCAGGATGGTGGCGACGAGCGATACCAGGCACAGCCCAAACATCGTGGTCGCCATGCGGCTCAGGTAAGCGTTCTGCACGTCGGCGGGGTCGATGCCCTGCGCCTTGTACTCGTCCTGTACGTAGCTCACGGCGCGTTGGGTCACGATGGAGCCCGACATGGACCCCATTTTGTCCGCCATATCATTGGCGCCCTCCACGAGCTTGCCCTGGTCGATTAGGCCGCCTTCAACGCCTAGACGCAGACCCTTCATGGTGATCTTACCGCCGTCGGCATCAATCTGCTTTTGCATATTCTGCGCCGCTGCGGCCTTCTGCTGCATCTCGGCGAGCTGCTCGGGCGTCATTGCCGCCATCTGCTCGGGGGTGGGCATGGCCTGAGCGCCGCCGCCATCGCTTGCCTCGGTAGATGCGCCGGTCATGTCGCCCATGGAGTTGGCATCGATGCCCTGGTTGAACGAAAGGACGACAGTCTCGGGCAGGCTCATGATGTCGGCAATCTTGCCGCCGTCGGAGCGCTCCTCCTCAGTGCCCTTGTACGTTCGAATGCCGTTATTGTCCGCCTTGCTAAACACGGCCTCCACAGCCTTGGCGTCCTTGGTGCTCATAAAGAGCTCGAGGTCGTCGAGCGATTCGGCGCGAATGGTGTCGGGCACGGGCGAGGCGATGCCGCCTTGCTGCACGCCCACGTCGACGATGTCGCTCATGTAGGTGGGCAGTGCCAGATCGGCGTTGCAGCTGATTACGATAAGTACGATAGCAGCGAGCAGTGCCAGGACATGCTTTTTAAAGAGCTTGAGAATCCTCACTCGGCATCTCTCCTTTCTTGATTGCGGTCGATAATTTCGTTGGCACGTCTCAGAAGGCGCACCATCTCTTGGGTATCTGTTTCGCCAAGCTGCTCGAGGAAGCCCGCGGTGCGGTCCTCGAATTCCCGACGTTTGATTTCGATAACCTGGAATCCTTTGTCGGTCACCGTGACATGTACGCGACGACGGTCGGTCTTTGAGTGCTCGCGCTCGACCCAGCCCTTGGCCTCGAGGGCGCGCAGGATATTGGCGATGCGGGCGCTCGAGACCCAGGCACGATCGGCGAGTTCGCTCGGCGTGAGCGAGCCGCCGGCGCGCATGAGGGCGCGCATGACGGCCATTTCGCCGCCGAGAGCTTTGTCCGCAAAGCGCGAAATTCGCTGATGCATGCTGCCAAACTCAGTTAAGAGCTGACGCCCAAGCTCATGGAAATCGGTATCTTCCACCGAAAACCCCTAACACTAGAAACTATTTCCGGTAAAAGATGATACCCCCGCACAACCATCCCATTCGGTAGATTTCTAGGCATGTCCCAAAAATCTACTTGGGCGCTAGGCAATATAAAGAGTGCATAAAGACTTAAAATCATTCAATTGCTGAAGCGTTTCAAAGAACTATCATGCACGCGGTTAGGCGAGGGGTTGTCACCACCATGACGACTGGGACTCATATAATCGCCACGTGCGATGCTCCAACTTCCCGCGAGGAGACACCTTATATAAAGGGGGATGGAGTCATGGCATTTGACTTCACGGGCAAGACCGCGATTGTCACGGGCGGCACTCAGGGCATTGGCCTCGAGATCGCCAAGGGCATCGTCGCGGGCGGCGAGGCTGTCCCCAACAAGGCCAAGCTCTCCACCGAGAATGCGGGCAAGGGCGTCTTCACCGATGACCTGATGAAGGTCGAGGACATCAAGAACGGCTACTGCACCCAGTTCCTCATCAACAAGAATGAGGGTGCCAGCGCCGCAAAGATGCGTGCCTTCGCCGAATCCAACGGCGACAGCGTGGTCTGCATCGAGGATGATGACGTCATCAACCTGCATGTCCATACCGCCGACCCCGGCAAGATCCTGAGCGAGGCCATCAAGTACGGCTACCTGACCA
>CAJMBB010000148.1 GCA_905211615.1 uncultured Collinsella sp.
CCGGCGTTCTAACGAACGCCGAACCGCTTGACGCTGCGCGGGCATCTGCCGGGCGATCTGCCGCTCAAACCGTCGCTCGCGTACATATAGTACGCTTCGCTCCTCTTTCGCGGCACCTCGCCACGGCAGCTGCCCGCTCGCTGACGTATGCTCGACCAGGAGCGCCCCTCTTTGTGCAATCTGCTCGCTAGGGTTCTAGCCGTGGTATTCGCCGTTGTACTGGATGAGCGTGAGGTCTTCAACGCCATCGAGTGCGCGGATGGCGTCGGCATAGGGCATGTCAACGCCATCCGAGAAGAGCTCGACGGCCATCTCGACTTTGTCGCCGCGCATCGTCTTAGACTTGACGGTGAACTTGGTGCGCCCAAACGCGCGCACGATATCGTCGCCGGTGGTCTGGCCCGTGTAGTGGATGACCATCATGTACACGCGCGCCTTGTCCTGGTGGCTCGCAAAGCCGGCGATCATCACCACGATCACCACTGCCGTAAGCCCCACGAGCGCATACATGCCGGCGCCTGCCGTAATGCCCGTGGTAATGGCCCAAAACAGATACAGCAGGTCGAGCGGGTCCTTGACCGCCGTACGGTAGCGGACGATGGACAGAGCACCGACCATACCGAGCGAGATGACCACGTTGGTCGAGATCGCGAGCGTGACCATGCAGGTGAGCACGCACATGCCCACGAGCGTCACGGCAAAGCTACGCGAATACACCACGCCGGTAAAAAAGCGCTTGTACACGTAATAGATCAGGATGCCCATGGCGAGCGCCACGAGCAGCGAAAGGCCAATCTTGGCAGGGTCGACCTGACCGAACGCCTCCAAGACGGAGTTCTTAAAAAAGTCCCTGGTGCTCATGGTCTAAATATCCCCTCGGTTCCCAAAATCCGATTCCCAGTAATTAAATCCGCGCAGGTAGGCGGTCTTGTCATAACACAGGCAGTACTTAGAGACCGCCGTGAGTTCGGCCGCGCCCGGCGGCACCATATCGCGCACCAGCTGCGGGCAAAACTCCGTAAACTTGACCTCCATCACCAGCTTACCGGGCTCCAGGACCGGCAACGCGGGCAGCGTCACGTCAAAGATATCGAAGCTTCCCACCGCGGCACGCACATTCATGTCAAACGTAATGCGCACGGTGCCCTCGTCCATCACCCACGGCTCGCGCTCGTAGTCCACAATGGTCCGTGGGCGCATCATGTTGCAGATGCACTCGATGTAGAACTCGCGACAGAGCGGATAAGGGCTCCTCAGCAAAAAGCCGTAGTCGCCAGCCAGAATCTGCTCAAACTCGCCGCACGTAAGTGGCGCATCCTCCTTGTAAATCCAGCTACCGTACTTCTTTTTGCGCTCGAGCTTAATCACCTTGTCGCTGCCGTTATAGATGCGCACGCGATACTTTTTGCGCATGAGAATACCGGCGTCTTTTTCCTCGTAGGCCGAGTTGCAGTAGTCGTCAAAGTACAGGCTGCGAATGGTGTAACCGCCCGCCCGCGCATGCTTGTCCAGCTTAAACACCGGCGCCATGCGACAGGCAAGCGCAACGTGCTCGCCCTCGTTAATGAGATATTTGAGCTCGTGGCGGTAACGCTCCTGCGTGGCACGCGCAGGCGGGGCCGCCAAGCGCTCAAGCAGCGCGCTAGCCCTCCTCATACGTATCCTCCACGACCTTACCGCCGCCTTGTACGTAAAAGCACTTCATGCCGTAGTGCTTGCCGTCATCGGTCACATAGTAGTCAAACGCATCTTGCGTATAGCCATCGGAGTTGGTGGCACGCACGCGCACAAAATACTGGCCGGTATCGGGCGCATCGCAGGTCACCTCGGGAAGAAGCACGTCCTCGGCCTTAAAGACCACATCGCTTATGGCATAGTCGCGCGCAAGCTCTACGGTGTAGCGAATGTCGCGCGCCTCAAAGTCGTAGGACGCATCCCAGTTAATGCGCAGCTTACCGTTATCGATCTGCGGCACGCCGATGTAGAACGGCATGGGTTTTTTAAAGCTCTCGCGGTAGCTCTTATAGTTCTCCTCGATCTCGGCCGGAATCGCCGCGGCGATCTGCTCGTATTGGTCCTTGGTGACAGGCAGATTGTCGATATCAGGCGAAGCAAAGACCAGGGATTCAGTCACCTCGCGGTAGTGCTTGATCATCTTGGTCAGGCGAGTCTCGGTCAAATACGAGCGCAAGTCCTTGACGGCACGGTCGAGTTCGCTGCGGAACGATTTGCTGCGCAGCGCACGATTGAAAAGTACGTTGCCCCAGTAGTTGCTTGCGCCGCGCTCCCAGCTCGCGTAGTCCGAAAACCCGGTAAGAGAAAGCTCCAGCTTACGCAACATGCCGTCGTTATCCCAATCCAAAAAGTACCAGGTATTTGAGTTGAGCGGGCTGTACAGATAGCAGTTACGGTTCTGCGTATCGCAATTTCCCGTCAAGATCTGAAACGCCATCCAATAGACCAGGTTCTCGGTATCGAAGTAGGTGTCGAGCACATCGTCGATCTTTTGCGTATCGTCGTTGAGCGCATCGAGCATCTCGATTAACTTGGTATGGTCCGAATCGCCCTTAATCTCGAGCATGCCCTCAAACGCCGCCTGGTTATAGTCGGGGTCATCCGCCAGCTTAATGGTGTCTTCGAAGCGATGGAAATCAAAGCTGTTCACCTTATACAGATGCCCGCTCTTATCCAAGCCGTGCGCCTTGAGCGCCGTCTTGTTGAGCTGCTCCACCTGCGTAAACAGTCCGTAGTCCTCAAAGGTGTCGTTAGATTTTTCGGTCTGGTCGCACACCCACAGGTGCACAAACTGCGTGCGCAGGCCCATCATCTGGGGAATCCCACAAATCAGGTCGTAGGCCATCTTGTTGCGAAAGCGCATGCCCTCGCCCATATGCTTGTTGAGCGCAATCGCCCGCTGCTGACGCCAGGTGCCCTTACCCTTCTTGAGCTCAACCTTGTAATTCTTTTGCGAGTTCATGCTCGATGTCTGACCGCGCACCTGCACGGTGGCATTGGGCGCTTCCTCGCCATAGCCAACCTCGCCGGCCACCGGGCCGTCTTCGTCGCCCGCTTGCAGCAGGCCCATAACCTGATAGCGCGCCACGCCCATGTCGGCGTAGTCATACACCGAGTACGTATTGATCTCGGCCCAGCTATGATCGGTGTTCTCGAAGCTGTTACCGCGTGAGACCGTCAGGTACATGGTCACAATGCCAGAGTCGTCATAGACCTCGTACAGCTCATCTTTATCGCGTAGGTGCTTGGACTGGTCGGAGGCCTCGGCCTTTTTTATCTTATCCTGCTTTTTGACCTTTTTGGTCGAGGAGTCATCCTGCACCGAGCAGCCCGAAAGCAACAGCGCACCGGCAGCCGCCTCGATCAGGCAGCGGCGAGACATCATTCTATCGGTCATCAGGACCTCCCCAATGTTTTTGGTACAGGCGAACCACCATACGTTCAAACGCACTGCGCGGCTCACCGCCCACGCGCTTGTCCTCGTAGCGTTGCTCAACACGGTCGAGCACCCGGCCAAGTTCGGTAAACCAGCCCGTCTTGTCAGTAGCCACAATAGGCTGCTGACTCAGGATACGATACGGCAAGTTGGCAGTATAGGTATCGAGCCGCAGCAGCGCCACGATAAAAAACACCGCCGCACCCAACAAAAAGCCAAAGCCGTAAAATTGCTGCGGCAAAAGCAACGACACGGCAGTCGCCAGCCCGGCCACACCGGCAAACAGGCCCGAAGCCAGCACGGCCCCCTTATAGTCGGTAAAGTACAGCAAGATGAGCATCACCGTATTACCCACGGCATACAGGCCATAGCCCACGCACAGCGTGCGAAAATACCCGTGCATAAGGTTGTTAAAGCCCAGCGGTAGGGCCGACAGCACCGTGGTCTCGAGCGAAATGACCGCCGCGGTCACAAACAGCTGCTTGAGCGCACAAAAGCGCAGCTCGCTGTTAAGCGTGGAGAGCATCTCCTCCTCGGCCACCACAATGTCGCCTACCACGCCGTCGTCATTGAACAGGCTGTAGTAGTCGCGGTAGCGCGGATAGAAGTTGACCTCGACCGAGACCACAAAGTTGACGGTCGTGACCAGGATCGTCAAAAACGCGATGAGCGCCGGCACATCGTAGTAGGGCGCACCATAAAACAAGCCCTTGACCCGCACGCCAATGGGACCAGCCCAAATAATCACCAGGTGCGCAAAGAGTCCCAGATTGGTTAACAGACCCGTGAGCGCCAGCGGCATAAACTGATCGAGCCACTGCAAAAAGGGCCAGGGGCTGCGGTCGCTCTGAGGAAAATACCGGTACAGCAGCACCACGTCCCAGACGAGCATGACGCCGTAGCCCAGGGCAATTGACGCCAACAGGCCCTCGACCGGCGGCAGCCCCAGTGCCAGCGCGGCCAGGGCGCACAAGCACGCCACGCCAATGGCGGCCGCAAAGCTGCACAGAATGCCACGGTAATCCTTGATGGCCGTGAGGTAGCTCATGCCGTTCCAGTTGACGATCATAATGTTGAACAGCCACAGGCACAGCAGACCCTGCAGCAGTGTGACGCCCGAGAACAGCAGAAAGACACCGTAGAGCACCGTGCCCGCAACGAGCATGATGGCGTTGGAGCCCCAAAACGAAGGTAGGATCTCATCCTCGCGCTCGGCAAAAAGCATATCGGCCAAAAAGCGCGTGACCGGCATAGAGAAAAAACTCGTGAGCAAAAGCGAGGCCAGCAGTGTGTAGGTCACCATGCACACCAGCAGATCCTGGTTGGCACGGCCCACACCCCACAGACCGCACAGCACCAAGATACCCACCTGGAGCAGCACGCCCAGCAGCATCGGGCCCGTGCACACAATACCGGCGTAGCCGTAAGCGCGCATCGTGGCAAACAGGCCCTTGCGCCTAAA
>CAJMBB010000149.1 GCA_905211615.1 uncultured Collinsella sp.
CGTTGTGGCGATGTCCTGAACGCTCTGGTCCGAAACGACCAATACCTCAAGAATATCGCGCTCGCGCTCTGTAAGCCCAAAGGTGGCGACGAAGGCATCAAGGCGTTCATCGGACGTGAGCTCCGCTGCCTCCACGGGCTCGGGGTCGGAGCATGTGGGCGCAAGATCCCCACCAAGATCGTCGGTGGCAAGCGGCAGGCCATCCTGCATCACGGCATCATCGGCTCGTTGCCCCAACTGCCCCAGCAGCGTAATCGCAATGCCCACAAACATCACGAGCGCCGCACCGACCGCAGCCAGCACGTTTTGACTCGAGATAATCGCCACCGCCGGCGCCGTCACGAGCATCGAGCACACGTTGTTGACGACGCGACCCATGCACGGCCAAAAATATGACCAGCGCGCATAGAGCGAGACGGCGGCATATTTTGTGGTAAAGAACACCACGAAAAAGCCCGAGCCCAGATAAAAAATGATCGTGGCAGCGAGCTCGTTGCCACCATTGCCGTCGACGATGAGCACAAAGAACGAAAGCGTGGACAGTATGGCGGCACATGTCATGCCGATATTCATATACGAGCGGCCGTGCAGGTCAAATAGTGCGCCAGCGACCAACGAGCTCACGACAAGCAGCAGGCGCGGCCAATCGCCCAAATCGACGGCTCCGACAGCATGCAAGGTCGTGAAGCCCGCGTTGAGAGCGGCGAATACGCTGGAAAGATACGCCGTCGCCACGGTCAGGCGAACTACGGCGCGACGGAATGCCGCCTTTGCCTCGGGATCGTCATGCCACTTGGCGCCATATTCCAGAGCATCTACCGAAAGCCCGGCAGCACTGGGTTCAAAGTTGGGGTCGGACTCGTCGCGCAGCTTGGCGCGTCGGGCACCGTGGAGCAACGCCACCTGCGCGATCGCACAGACGACCAGAACAGCCTGCTGAGGAATACCGACAGGCATCACCATGTGGTTGATCACCTGTACCAGAACGCCCATGGCATAGGAAAGTGCGGCGGCGCGCGCCAGGCAGGGCGTCTGCGCAAAACGCCGCGCAAGATTGGCATGGGCGGTCGATCCGCAATAGCCCAGGGCGCAGCACGCCACCAGGCCGCCGGCAATTACTACCTCAAACCGCACTGCCGTAATCATCAGCAGCAACGCCGATACCAACAGCACGCCTGTAATATCGCTCGTCGCATCGATCGTCTGGGGAAGGCGATAGTACAGAAATGGGCGCACGAAAAAGCCAATCACGCTCGCGCCGACAACGATGCTCTCGTAGATGACAACCTCACTCGATGGCACGAACTCGGCTATGCGCACATCAAAGAGATACTCGCACGCCAAAAACGTGAAGAAGAACAGCGCCAGGCATATAATCTCCCGAATGCCCCGACGCAGATATGCGGTTGTGTCTCCCGTGCCCCTCATGGTTAACCCCCGGCCGCTCAATTGTCTGGAATTCCATTTTAATAAAGAACCAGTCTCAATATCGAAGCCAGGCTCGAAATGTTGCCAATTCGACCCCAGCCGTCCACATCACGCCGCGATTTTGAGCCGCATGGACCAGAAGGGACGCGCGCGATCTCTAGCTCGGCCAGGAGTGTCTCCAACTACCACTCATTTAAGTACGTCCCCAATGAGTGGCCCGTCCCCAATGAGTGGCCGAAGAGTGTCCCCCGCGACCAGTCGTTTAAGAACGTCCCCAATGACTAGTCAAAAATGGGCCATGTGTCCCAGTTGTGGAGACTCGTTGAGCCGTCTGGGTATCGTGAAAGATCACGCACTCCCCCATCATCAAAAGTGACACACGCTACCTGTTGATGGGAGGCAGCCATGGGCTTCTTTGACAAGATGTTCGAGAAGAAAGAGTGCGCGATTTGCGGTACCGAGCTGGGGCTTTTGGGGAAGACCAAGATCAACGAAGGCTACCTGTGCAAAGAGTGCGTCGGCAAGCTCTCCCCCTTCTTCCACGGCTATCGCTCCAGCACCGCGGACGACATCCGCGAGCAGCTCGCCTACCGCGAGGCCAATGCCGAGCGCCTGGCCTCGTTCAACCCCACGCGTACGCTCTCGGCCGGGCGTACCAACATCATGCTCGACGAAGACGCGGGCCTGCTGATCATCACTTCGCAGAGCCGCTGGCGCGACGCCAATCCCGACATCATCGAGTTCTCGCAGGTACTCGGCTGCGATATGGATATTGACGAGCATCGCACCGAGATCTATCGCGAGACCAAGGACGGCGAGCGCGAGAGCTATAACCCGCCGCGCTACGACCTGGATTACGACTTTAATCTGACCATCCACATCAACACGCCGTACTTTACCGAAATCAACCTGCGCGTGAACGACTCCACCATCGATCAGCGCGGTTCCATCGAATACCGCGAGGCCAAGCGCCAGGCAACCGAAGTTCGCGATGCGCTGGTGCAGCTGCGTCAGGAAACGCGCGACAGCGTCGTGGCCGCCAAGGCCCCCAAGACCGCGGTCACCTGCCCCTTCTGCGGAGCCACCACCATTCCCGATGCCAGCGGGCGCTGCGAATACTGCGGCGGCGCCATCGGCGCATAGTCTCCGGCACGGAAAGGACCGATCATGGCCTTCGAGAGTGTCAACTATCAGTGCCCCGCGTGTGGCGGCCCCCTTCACTTTGCCAGCGCCGAGCAAAAGCTCGTCTGCGACTACTGCGATTCGCGTTTTGAAGTCGAAGAAGTCGAGGCCCTCTATCGCGAGCGCCAGGACAAGGCCGATGCCAAAGCCGATGCGGCAGCCGCGGCTCCCAAGCCCACTGTCGACGATGCCGTGCAGGAGTTGGCCCAGAACGCCGGCTACATCTGCTCGTCGTGCGGTGCCGAGCTCGTGTCCGACGGCACCGTCGCCGTTACCACCTGTCCATACTGCGGCAACTCTGCCGTGGCACCCGGCCAGCTCTCGGGCGACTTCTCACCCGACCTGGTAATTCCGTTTAAGCTCGGGCGCGACGATGTCATGACCGCACTCAAGGAGCACTACAAGGGCAAGATTCTGCTGCCCAAGAGCTTTGTCACCGGCAACCATATCGACGAAGTCCAAGGCGTTTACGTGCCGTTTTGGCTTTACGGCGCCCGCGTGGACGGCGAAGTGTGCTTTGATGCGACCAACGAGACCGTGACTGAGGAATCCGATCGCACCGTCACGACCACCGACCACTACGACGCCTACCGTAAGGGCAATATCTCGTTTGAGCGCGTGCCCGTCGACGGATCGTCCAAGATGCCCGACGGCCACATGGACGCCATCGAGCCGTTTGACTACGATGCCCTGCGCCCGTTCTCGGTCGCGTATATGCCCGGCTACATCGCCAACCGCTACGACGAGGATTGCGAAACCTGCAAGGCGCGCGCCGAGCGTCGTATGGAAGAAAGTACGATCTCGGCCCTGCGCGAGACCGTCGTCGACGAATATGATGACGCCACGGTCGAAAGCAAGCAGCTCGACTACACCTGGGAAGACAGCGACTACGCCCTGTTCCCCGTGTGGATGCTTTCCACCTCGTGGAACGGCAAGAGTTATCTGTTTGCCATGAACGGCCAGACCGGTCGCATGGTCGGCGAGCTCCCCTGCTCCAAGCCCAAGCTCGTCATCGCCTCGGTGCTGTTCTTTGTGATCGGGTTTGTCCTCTCCCAGATTCTCTTTATGGGTGGGAATGCCTTCGATCCGGACTACCTCACCTTTGATGTCGAGGGCATCCTCATCAACATCGTCGCGCCGTTGATCATCGTGGTCATCGCAGACGTGCTGCTGGTGGGCCAGCTCAAGACGGCCAACGAGGCCACCCACGCCGATTGCTACTGCAGCGAGCTCGACCTGACCGAGAAGCACGACACCTTCAGCCACACCGAGACCACCGTTGTCATGAAGGACAACAAGGACGATTAGCCATTCTGACCAATACTACCCGGCCTTTGACGAGAAAGGAAGATCACCATGGGACTCTTGAGAGCTGGATTGGGAGCTGCCGGCGGCGTCATGGCCGACCAGTGGAAAGAATTTATCTATTGCGAATCGATGCCCGCTGACGTCTTAGCCTGCAAGGGCAGCAAGCGCACCGGCGGTCGCAGCTCCAACACGCGCGGCGAGGACAACGTTATCTCCAACGGCTCGGTCATCGCCGTCAACGACGGCCAGGGCATGCTCGTGGTGCAAAATGGCAAGATCATCGAGGTCGCGCTGGAGCCTGGCGAGTTCGTCTTTGACACCGGCAGCGAGCCGAGCGTCTTTAGCGGCAACCTGGGCGACTCCATCAAGGAAACCTTTGCCAATATCGGCAGCCGCTTTACCTTTGGCGGCGACGCGGGCAAAGACCAGCGCGTCTACTTCATCAACACCAAGGAGATCATCGGTAACAAGTACGGCACCGCCTCGCCCGTGCCCTTCCGCGTGGTCGACAACAACATTGGTCTGGACGTCGACATCTCCGTGCGCTGCAACGGCGAGTATTCGTACCGCATCACCAACCCGCTGCTGTTCTACACCAATGTGTGCGGCAACGTGACCGACAGCTACACGCGCGATAAGATCGACAGCCAGCTTAAGTCCGAGCTGCTCACCGCCCTGCAGCCCGCCTTTGCCAAGATCTCGGAGATGGGCATTCGCTACAGCGCCATCCCCGGTCACACCACCGAGCTCGCCCGCGCGCTCAACGAGGTCCTCTCGGCCGACTGGCGCGACCTGCGTGGTGTCGAGATCGTGAGCTTTGGCGTCAACTCCATCGCCGCCTCGCAAGAAGACGAGCAGATGATCAAGGACCTGCAGAAGGCCGCGGTCATGCGCGATCCCCCCATGGCAGCCGCCAACATCGCCAGCGCCCAGAGCGATGCG
>CAJMBB010000150.1 GCA_905211615.1 uncultured Collinsella sp.
CGGCCACCCGCATGGGATGGCCGCCAGCCGTTAACTCATGCAAGTTAACGTATTTTACTCGTCAAGTGTTTCGATGCGGGGCTTGATGATGCCATATCCACCATTCTTACGGTGATACACCACATTGATAAGGCCGGTCGTCGCGTTCTCGAACACGTAGAAGTCGTGACCGAGCAGATCGGTCTGCACCAGCGCCTGCTCCTCAGTCATCGGAGTGACGTCGATAACCTTCTCGCGGACGAGCAGGTCGTCTTCCTCCTCGGGCAGCAGCAGGTCGGCCAGATCCTCGACGCGCTCGACCGGTGCGACATCCGCGGCGCTGGCACCACCCTGGCGGTTGTCCACGACCTTAGTCTTGAACTTGCGCAGCTGGCGGGTAACCTTATCGGCGGAGAGGTCGATGGCGGCATACATATCTGCGCCGTGCTCGGCAACGCGAATCACAGAGCCGCGGGCACGAACCGTGACCTCGACGATTGCCGGGTTGGGGTTCGAGGGGTTCTTCTCATAACGAAGCACGACGTCGACTGTCATGGGCTCGATATCGAAAACCTTGAGCGCCTCGCCGATCTTCTCATCCACATGCGCACGCAGAGCATCGGTTACCGTCGTCTTGCGTCCAGAAACCTTGATATCCATACGTGGCTCCAATCTGCCTCGGGGACTTACTGTACTGGCTATGTACCCATTGCCGTGCATTTAATCACGCGGATTCCTAAAGACCCGAATAACGATTGCTTGATACCGCATACCGAAGTCTCGCACTTTTCTGTGGCAAAGTGCGCTATAGGAGGGAGCTGGCGGCTTTATATTTGGTCCCAAAAATTGGCTTTGACCTGCTGGTTTTATAGGGATAAAAAAGCCGGGCTCCCCTATTGGGGAAGCCCGGCAGTGCGTGTTGAAACCGTGAAGAGGTGTCCTTTTCAACGTATAGGAGACACCACCCCTAGCAATAACTAGCTATTGAGTTTGTTAATGTCGTCGTCAGTGATGGTGCCTTCCTGGCTGGACGATTTGTCCTCGGAGGATGCGGTCTCATTGTTGGAATCGGAGGACTCGCTGCCGGAGGACGTGGTCTCACTGGACTCAGAGTCGCCCGGTTGCACGTTAGCGCCCGAAACCGTCTTAGTGGTGAGGTCGTAGGGAATCTGGCCGTACCAGACGCAGTGAACCGCCTCGAGCGTGCCGTCGACCGTGATGTCGTCGAGGGCATCACTCACGGCACGGCACAGTTCGTCATTGGACGAGAGGCCCGCAACACCAAGCGTCGAGGGCGCCTCGAGCGCACCGACATAGGAGACCTCGCTCATCAGGCGTGCAAGATAGCCGCCGGCTGTGGAGTCGCAGATCACATAGTCGACCTCGCCGGACTCGAGCGCCTCAAAGCACTCGTTGATGTTGGAGTAGGTCTTTTGGTTGGCGGTGATGCTCTGCTTAGCAAGCGCCTCCTGCGAGGCCGAGGACATCTGAATACCCAGAGTAGACGTGTTAAGGGTATCGGTGGAAACGCTTAGCGACCCACCATCGCTGGTTTTACCGAACACGGAAGCGGCATCGTACAGGCAGGTGCCGAGCGAGCTAACGTCCCCGTCCGTGGAGTTGATCTCGCCGATAAAGATATCGGCCTTTTTGTCGCCGAGCGCGGAACCTGCCGAGGACGCATCGACAAAGGCGACCTTAAGGCCCATGCGGCTTGCGAGGGCGCGGGCGGCGTCGACCGCATATCCCGTGAGCTCGCCGTCGGCGCCCTGCATGGCCTGCGGCGCATCGGAAGTATCGAGGGCGACCGTCAGGGTTCCGGGAGTGACCAGGGCATCGTCCGACACCGCCGGCGTGACGGTCTCGTACTCGATCTGGTCGATCGTGGGAGTCGTGAACGTAGACAGCGGGTTGAACGCGCATCCGCTCAGGCCCAAAACGGCGATGACCGCTGCGGCCCCAGCACCTAACCGAGCCGCGTGCATCAAGCTGCCCCTCACCATGTCCACTACCCTGCCTTCTGTGTCGTATACGATCCGTGCGTTGCGCGGAATATCAGGTTGTTCCCACCAGCTGACCTGGTATTTGACCCCACACTTGCGCACCGGAGCGTTTGCTCGGGAGGCCGCAGCCACCTTCACGACTGGCCCGCTCGCCCGCGAGGCGGTATTGCCCCAAAGAAAGTAGAACGGACGGTGCGGCTTACATCTAGGACGCGCCATGATCGCGCCGCGCGCACGCGGTCGCTTACGTGGATCCCTTTGACCGCGTCTGTCTTGGACTAGGACGGGCATTTCGTCCGTCCGCAACCACAGCCTGGTAGGAACGAAGCGCATTATAGCTAAGTTCAAGCTAAAGTTTAAGGTTAAGGGCGTCATTCGCATCGTGCGCACAGATTTTGCGGGTCGGAGTGGGCTATTCGTGCCCCTATGAAGCCCGGAGCTCCCCTGCGGGGAGCTCCGGGGCACCCTTCTTAGGGTGCCCCGGCCAAAATATGGCAAATATGAGTACTGTCACCAATTTAGTAACAGGCAGTTTTGGCCTTTCGGACAGATTTTGCGCTCAGAGTCGCCAACCTGATGCTTAGTTATTCTACATTTGTTTATTATCTTCTTACTTTACGCCGCCTCCGAGTCCTGAATTCCTTGATTTTGCTGTTACTGATTTAGTGACAGTACTCATATTTGCCATATTTTGGCCAGGGCATATGATTAACCCTCTTTTTTTCGACGCGAATTAGACCGGCTTAAGCCCAAAACACGCCCGCAGCGTGTTAAGCAACGCCTCTTGCTTCTTCCTGCGGGCATCGACACGATTCCGGTACCGCTTTCGCATACGCTGGTGCATGCGCCATGCGAGTGCTTCCATCGCTTCCATGTCACAGAGCATTTCGTTGTTGACCGTCGCGACCTCGATTCCCATAGTAATCAAGCCCGTGTTGCGCTTTTCATCATGGATACGTCCCCTCCGGGATGAATGGCCCAGCTCACCGTTGTATTCCAGGTCAAACCGGGCTGCTTCTTGATACGCATCGCAAACTGCATGGGACATCCCCGAGATTGCCTGCGCACGGTCATCGAACTCAATCTTGTAGTCGGTCTTAAAGGGACCGCAGGCAAATCCGCCATAGGAAAACGGAAGCGAAAACAGAGCGAGCATGATGCACTCCATGGGCGAGCGCAAGTTTTCTGACAAGTAGGGACACAGACGCTGCAGTTTTTTGGCCGCATTCCCCTTGCATACCGCGAGGTAATCTGCCAGACGATCGGGCATCAGCACCGGCTCAACCTCAAAGTAGCCCACATCTGCTGGCTGGTCCTTGTCCTTTGCAAGTTTATTCGTAACAGGCGAGGTGTAGGGAGGCAGATACTTCCCGCGGTCACTCAGCGAAATCTTAGAGCACAGCTCCTGAGCCAGGGCAAATGCCTGGATGCAGCCGACCTCGCGCGCAACGGCAACACAAAGGGCCTCGGGAGATAGACTGTACACCCCCGGTTCCACCTCTAGAATCGAGCCGGCGGGCAACCCGGAGCATACGGACCAGCTCACGCCAAGAATGCGGCGGCGCTGCGCTGCAGACCCTACCAGCAAGCACAGATCCTCTTGCACCTCGCTGCTTGCGGCCCCAATCCGCACCAAGTCGGGAAGATAGATGTCCTCGGTCGAGGGCGACGACGTGCGCAGCACACGGCGCTCTTCATCGGGATCGAGGTCCTTCCAGCTTATGTAGC
Source organism: uncultured Collinsella sp. (assembly GCA_905211615.1). Lineage (GTDB taxonomy): Bacteria > Actinomycetota > Coriobacteriia > Coriobacteriales > Coriobacteriaceae > Collinsella. The sequence goes on from CAJMBB010000150.1 coordinate 3,711, forward strand.
CCATCTGCCGGCGCTCGGCGCGCATCATGCGTAGCGCCGAGGCGCCGGTCAGAATTATGGAGGCCGCCAGTTGCTCGCTTGTCGGCTCGTCACACCGCGCCATCCTCACTGCCACAAAACCACCCCTACCAAACGCGTGCGATAGCAACGCCATCGACTGCCGCAGCGCCGGCGCGCTTGAGTTCCGCCGAAGCCGCGGCCATCGTCGCACCTGTGGTGATAACGTCATCGATAAGCAGCAGGCGCTTGCCCCGCACGTCCTCAACGGTCTCGTACATGCCTTGGGCACGCTCGCGGCGCTCCTCACGACCGAGTTCGCGCTGGTCGCCATGCCCGTACTTGACGAGAGCATCGAGCAGGGGGACACCCGACAGCTCGCAAAATGGGCGCGCAATAGCCTCCATATGATCAAAACCACGCCGCCGAAACGCTGCCGCCGTCGCAGGCACAAACACCACCGCATCCGCATCGGACAGCACACCTCCGTAGCGATCGGGCGCTACGACCTGGGCATGCAGGGCGGTATCGTAGAGCAGCTCCGCCAGATACGGAGCCAGACGTCGCTCACCCGCATCCTTGTACGCTTTAATGATGCGCGGCAGCGGATGCGCATAGACGGCGCACGCCAGGCAGCGGTCGAGCGCCTCCGCCATTGCCGAGGACGTGCCCTCGACCGAACACTCAGTGCACAGCAAATCCCCAAACGGGGCGCCGCATCGGGTGCAGCTACGACGTGGATCGATGAGCGTGAGCGCGACCAGGCAGTCTTGGCAAATAAGCGCACCGGCGCGCTCGCAGCCGGCACATCGTGTTGGCGACAATGCCTCGAGCGCCTCGCGTGCCGCCCACTCGGCAAACGGTAGCAATTCGTCCGCAAACGGTAGGGCACCGGCACCATGCAGACGGCTCAATATGTTCAGATGGCTCTTCAAGACACAACCCTCCCTACGTTCGGTCGCAGGGAGGGTTGTTGATTCGGCGCTATGATACCCCGATGCGCTCGGGGCAAGGCGGGCTAAATCCGCTCGCGGGCGTTATTCTCCGGCGGGCGGTTGTGGTGCGGACGAAGACGGGGCCGAACCCTCGCCACCATCCTGGCGCGGCTTGCGGGAACGGCGACGGCGACGGCGCTTTTGACCCTG
>CAJMBB010000151.1 GCA_905211615.1 uncultured Collinsella sp.
GCCGATGCCCTTGCCGCCATATGCCACGGGCAGCAGCTCGTCCTTCTCCACGTAAGTGGCGTGGATATCTGGAATCTCGGGCGCACGGAACAACCCGAGCGTGCCGTACCTTGCCTGGGGCACGCAGTCCTTGAGCGGCCAGTCCTCGGTAAGCGCATAGCCCATACCCATGAGCACGCCGCCTTCGATCTGACCCTGGATGGAGATGGGGTTGACTACCTTGCCGGAATCGTGCGCAGCATAGACCTCGCTCACGCGGCCGTCATCGTCCAAAATGGCCACATGCGTGGCAAAGCCGTAGCAGATGTGGCTCTTGGGGTTGGGAACATCCGCACCCAGCTTGTCGGTCGGCTCCAAGTACACGTAGCCAAACTCGCATCCCTCGAGTGCCTTGATGGCGGCCGCGGAATCCTGAGGATGCATACCCTGGCCGGCGACGAGCTCCTGCGTGTGCAGCTGATAGGCGTGACCGTCGTCGTACTCGATCTTGACGCCGTCGCCATGCGCATTCACGGGAGCGGCGGGCGCAGACTTGCCGGCCTCGATGTCAAGCATGGCATCGCGCAGCAGGAAGGCGGCACCGCGCACGGCCTCGCCGGTCACGACCGTCTGACGCGAGCCAGACGTGGTGCCGGAGTCGGGAGCGTTCTCGGTGGAGCACTCACCGTTGGCGATGCAGCGAAGCGGCAGACCGCATGCCTCGGCAACGTCCTGCAAAAAGACGGTGTTGCAGCCCTGGCCGATGTCGGACGTGGCGGCATAGACCACAGCCACGCCGTCCTCGATGCGAATCTTGCAGCGGCCGGCATCGGGCAGGCCCACACCCACACCGGCGTTCTTCATGGCGCAGGCGATACCGGCGTGTCCGGGGTGCGCGTAGTAGGCATCCTTGACCTCGAGCAGCGTCTCCTTAAGCGCCGTGGAGCAATCGGCAATCTGACCGTTGGGCAAAACCTCGCCCGGCTCGATAGCGTTTCGGTAACGAATCTCCCACGGATCCAGGCCGACCTTCTCTGCCAGCAAGTCGATCAGGCTCTCGAGCGCAAACTCGGACTGGCAGACGCCAAAGCCACGGTACGCACCGGCGGGCGGGTTGTTGGTGTAGTAGCCAAAACCGCGAATGTCGGTGTTCTGGTACTTGTAGGGGCCGACGGCATGCGTGCAGGCGCGCTCGAGCACCGGGCCGCACAGCGACGCGTAGGCGCCGGTGTCAAAGTTGATCTCGCAATCCAGACCGGTAAAGTTGCCCTCGGCGTCGCAACCCAGTGTAAAGGTGCCGTCCATGGCATGACGCTTGGGATGGAAAGCGAGCGACTCGGCACGCGTGAGCTTGCACTTCACAGGACGCTGGAGCTTATAGGCAGCAAGCGCGGCCAGGTGCTGGATGGACACGTCCTCCTTGCCGCCAAAGCCGCCACCCACGAGCATGGTCTCGACGACCACGCGCTCGGGCTCGTTGTCCCAGCCAAACATGTGGGCGCACTCTTTGCGCGTATCGTAGGCACCCTGGTCGGTCGACTGCACCTTGACGCCGTTCTTGTACGGGAAGGCGACGGCGCACTCGGGCTCCAAGAAGGCATGCTCGGTAAAGGGCGTGGTAAAGCGCTGCGTCACGGTGAATGCGCTCTCCGCCAGCGCCTTGGCGGCGTCGCCGCGCGTCACGTGACGGCTCTGGCACACGTTGTCCTTGAGCTCCACCGTGTTGCCAAAGGCAAAGAAGCTGTCGTGCAGGCGCGGGGCGTCGGCAGCCCTGGCCTCGGCGATGTTACGCACGGGCTCCAGAGGCTCGTAATCGATCTTTACGAGCTTCTTGGCCTTCTCGAGCGTCGCTTCGTCCTCGGCGACCACCAACACGATGGCGTCACCCACACAGCGGGTGATATCGCCCGCCGCAATCATGACGTCCCAGTCCTGGATAAGGTGGCCGACCTGGTTGACCGGCACGTCCTCGGCGCGCAGGATGCCCACCACGCCGGGCAGGGCCTCGGCCTTGGAGGTGTCGATGGAGAGCACACGGGCGCGCGGATACTTGGAGCGCACGGCGCTGGCATAGGTCAGGCCCGGTTGATCGAGCCCGTCGATGTCGTCGGGGTACTTGCCCTCACCGAGCACCTTCTTGCGCACGTCGATACGGAAAGCGCGCTTGCCCACGCCGTAGTCATCGCCGCGCTCCAGGTCCTCGTCGATCTGCTTTTCGCCGCGGAGCACCGCAGCGGCCAGCGAGATGCCCTCGATAATCTTTTTGTAGCCGGTGCAGCGGCAGACGTTACCGCGAATGGCGTACTTGATCTGCTCCTCGGTGGGCTCGGGGTCCTCGGCGATGAGCGCTGCACCCGCCATGACCATGCCGGGAATGCAAAAGCCGCACTGTACGGCACCCACGGCGCCAAAGGCGTACACAAAGGCCTCGCGCACGTCCTCGGGCAGGCCCTCGACGGTCACGATGTTACGACCGGCGGCAAGAGCGGTGGTCAGCACGCACGCCTTGACGGCCGCACCGTCCACATGGATGGTGCAGGTACCGCAAGCACCTTCGGAGCAGCCGTCCTTGGCGGAATGGATATGCAGGTCGTCGCGCAGGTAGCGCAGCAGCGGTTTATTCTCCGTCGTCGTGCGCTCGACGCCGTTAACGGTAAAAGTGAATTCCTGTGCCATGGTGATTCCCTTCTACACGCCGGCGGCGATGCCGGTGCGGTCGTGGATGGCGCCATGCGGACAGACGACGGCGCACATGCCGCACGACAGGCAGTCCACGCCGTCGATATGGGCGCAGTTGTCCTCGATGCGGATAGCGCCGGCAGGGCACTTTTTAGCGCACATGCCGCAACCGATGCAGCTCGTGTCGCAGATCTTGCGAGCGATGGCGCCCTTATCGGTGTTGTTGCAGCGCACTAGAATGTTCTGGTAGCCGGGAACGAAGGCAATCACGCGCTGCGGGCACGCCATGCCGCACAGGCCACAGCCCGTGCACTTGGAGCGATCCACGCGGGCGATGCCATCGACCAGCGCAATGGCGCCGTGGGGGCAGGCCGTGACGCAGGCGCCACAGCCAATGCAGCCTTCGCTGCAACGGGCGTCGCCGCCTGCGGAAGCGCAACCACTTCCGCAGGCAACGTAGGCCACGTTATGTTGAATGGATTTGGCCATAAGAGACTCGCCTATTTCTTAAGAAGGTACGAATAGTTGTCGCGCACAGCCCTGATGGTCAGGCGGACGGCCTCGGGAAGGCCGGTGTTGACGGCATCGACCGAGACGGTGCGGACCGTGCCGGCGACGCGGACCTTAAAGTGGTCCTCGTCCACGGCCAGGAAACCCTCGTTCTCGGAGTTCTCCATGTCCTGCTCGCTCCAGAACAGGGTGAGCTTGTCCTTGTAGGGACGACCCTCCTGGTAGGGGCAGAACACGGCGCAGTTTCCGCACTCGTTGCACATGCCATCGACGTGGACGACCTGATGCTTGGCCAGGCCCGGCACTTTAATTGCCACGTTGGCGCGGTTGGGGCACACGTCGCAGCAGACCTCGCACACCGAGCCGCAGCCCAGGCAGCGAGTCTTGGTGCAGTTGCGCTTGTCGCGGCACAGCGACCCCTTGCGCTCGTAGCAGGTGTCCTCGCGGCCGGCCTGAGCATTCTGGTCGGCGTACTTGTTAAAGTCCACGCCGGCGATGGCACGGGCAACCTCGGCGGCATCGGCGATGGCCTCGACCACGGTGGCAGGACCGCGACGGCAGTCGCCCGCAGCCCAGACGCCCTCGACGCCGGTGGAGGTGGCGGCAAGACGGCCGCGACGGTCGTGCTCGACACCCGCGGCATCGTACAGGCTGGCGTCGATGCCCTCGCCCACGGCGCAGATCACCGTGGTGGCGGAAAGCTCGACGGTCTCGCCCGTGGCGACGGGGCTGCGACGGCCGCTTGCATCTGGCTCGCCAAGCTCCATAACGTCGCAGGTCAGCACGGCGCCGTTAAGCGCCTTGGGGGCCAGCAGCTCGCAGAACTCAACACCGTCGGCAAGAGCAAGATCAAGCTCTTCCTCGTCGGCGGGCATCTGCTTCTTGGTGCGGCGATACACCAGGCGCACGTTCTTCACGCCAGTCAGGCGCTTGGCCACGCGAGCCGCATCCATGGCGGTGTTGCCGGCGCCAATGACCACGACGTCCTCGCCCAGCTCGAGTTTCTCGCCCTTCTTGGCGGCCTCGAGGAACTCCAGCACGTCGAGCTCGGCACCCTCGCCCAGGCCCGCAGAGCCGGGCATCCAGGCACCGGTGGCCACGACCACGTCGGTAAAGCCCTGGGCCTTGAGCTCGTCAATGGAATCAACGCGAGCGTTGAGCTGCACCTTGGCGCCAAAGGCCAGGCAGAGCTCTGCGTCGTGGGAGATATCGTCGCTCGCAATGCGGAACTCGGGAATCACATGACGGACCACGCCGCCGAGCGAATCGCGGGCCTCGAAGATGGTGACGGGCACGCCGGCGCGCGTCAGGAAGAACGCCGTCGCCAGGCCGGCCGGGCCGCCGCCGATAACGGCAACGTTGCGCTCGCCGTCGTTGGCGATGGCCTGGGCGCGCAGCTTGGGCAGCACGGCGGTCATGGCCTCGCGGGCGGCCTTGAGCTTGCTGGCGCGAATCTGGGCGCCCTCGGGCTCGTAGAACGCACGCTCGCAGGCACGGCCGCAGGGATGTGGGCAGATGGTGCCGGTAATGAACGGCAGGGCGTTGCGCTCGATGATGATGTTGAGCGCATCCTCGTAGCGGCCCTCGTCAACAGCCGCTAGATAGGCGGGAATATCCTGCTGGATGGGGCAGCTCGTGCGGCACGGCGTGGTAAAACAGTCGGAAAGCGGGCTCTTGCCGG
>CAJMBB010000152.1 GCA_905211615.1 uncultured Collinsella sp.
CCCGCTGAGCTGGGCCTATGCCGGAATCTCTCCCACAGAAACCACCGAAGAGCCATTATTCTTATCGGGCTTGCCGTGCGAAGCCGTCGCTCCCTGTTCTCGAGCACCCAGCAGCTTTTGTTTAGCATGCTGGGCTACACGTCTGCTGCCTACATTTTCTTCGATATGATCTGGACGCTCTCGGACGGCGTGAGCACTCCTGTAGGCATCACGGCCAACTGGATTTCCAACGCGGTTTCGTTTTCGCTGTTCGCCATCGCGTGCCTCATTTGGTTTTTCTATTCCGAGACGATGCAGGGCTCACGGCTCCTGACCACGCCCTACAGGGTGGTACTTTTAACGTTGCCAACCGCATTGGTGGTCGTGCTGGCATTTACCAGCTACTGGACGCACGCTATGTTCTATATCGATGCGCAGGGCGTATATCGTCGCGGCTTTGCTTATATGATCCAGCCCATCGTGAGCTACTGCTACGTCATATATACGTCCTTGCATGCCTTTATTCAGGCTCAAAAAGTCGAAAGCCTGCAAAAGAAGGCCATTTATCGCACCCTCGCCTTTTTTGCGGTTCCCGCTCTGGTGGGCGGTACCTTCCAGGTTTTGTTTTCGGTACCGGGCCTTTGCGTCGGTATAACGCTGAGCATCCTGCTGCTCTATATCGTCTATCAGGAGCAACTGATTTCTACTGACCCGTTGACTGGCCTCAACAACCGCAACCGTTTTGAGACCTATATGCTGTCGCTCTTCTCAAATGTGGATCAGGCCGAAGATGTGTATCTGCTCATGATGGACGCCGACGGCTTTAAGCAGATTAACGATCGCTATGGGCATGTGGAGGGCGACCACGCTCTTCAGGTCATATCCGCTGCGCTCAAAGAAGTCTGCTCGGCGTCTGGTGGCTTTATCGCACGCTATGGTGGCGATGAGTTCGTGGTGCTCCAAAAGGCAGCGGCGGAACAGGACATCATAGACCTGTGTTCGGTGATTGACGACGAGCTCGCTCGTGCCGAGGTGCCGTATGCATTGCGGATGTCTATCGGTTACGCGCGGGTCGGCGATAGTGTCGATACTTGGCAAGACTTACTTCGCGCTGCCGATGCGGAGCTCTACCGCGTCAAGGCCGAGAAAAAGAAAGCCGGCGTTCAGATACGCTAGAAAAAAGGGGCGCACGACCGTTACGATGGTCGTGCGCCCCTTTTTGCGTTTGTGAGGGCCACCGGCCATAATGCCCAGGCGCGGTGCGGCAAGACGGGCGTCTGCCGCCGCGACTCGGTACGAAATCAACGAGAACCAGTGTGCTCCATTAAGCTAAAGTATGCGAATGCCCTCCCTAAAAAGGTGAGCTCGCTAGGCTTTTTTGGGTTTGTTGACGATGATGATGCCGCCGCAGACCAACAGCAGGGCAACGATGACGGTAGCGGGGCTCGTGCCGGCACCCTCGCCGAGCAGCAGCGCGCTCAGCAACACGCCAAAGACCGGGTTCATAAAGCCAAAGACCGACACGCGGCTGACGGGGTTGACGGCAAGCAGACGCGACCATAGCGAGTAGGCGACCGCGGAGATAAGCGCCATGTAGATGATGAGCACGATGGCGGGGGCAATCGCCGTGGGGGAGAGCGCGCCACCCATCAAAAAGCCGATGGCGGTGAGGACCAGGCCGCCGACCAAGAACTGCCACCCGGCAAGCAAGACGCCGTCGTGCTCGCGCGAGAAGATACCGATCAGGCAGGTCGAAAGAGCACCCGCGACAGTGGAGGCTAGGATAAAGCCCTCGCCATCGAGCCTGAAGCCAAAGGTGCCATCTGCGCCCGAAAGGTTGACGAGCGCGACGCCGGCAAAGCCCAGCGCACAGCCAAGCACCTTGGCCGTACTGAGCTTCTCGGTGTGAAATGCCAGGGCGGCAAAGAGGATTGCGAGGAAGTTGGCGCTGGCCTCGATGATGGAGCTCGACATGGCGCTGGCGCGCGAGAGGCCCAGATAGAAAAAGAAGTACTGACCGATGGTCTGAAAGAGCGACAAGATAAAGATGGGCTTGATATCGCGTGCCTGTGGGACGAGCGGGCGGCGCTGGGCTGCACTCATACCGGCGATAACCAGGATACCGGCAAGTGTGAAGCGCAAACCTGCAAAGAGTAGCTGCGAGGCGCTATCGTGCGCCGGGATACCAAACAGCTCGTAACCGATCTTGATGCAGGGGAAAGCCGACCCCCAGAGCGCGCAGCAGACGAGGCAACCCAGGATGAGTCCGGGCAGAGTGGCGAGATACGGCTTGCGGCTTTCCATGATGTTCTTCTCCCATACGCGCAAATAAAAAAGAACCCGCCACCGGGCGTGCCGGTGGCGGGTGTTGTTACCCGAAGGGATTGTACCCGATGGGAAAGGTTTAAGCGAAGTAGGCTACGCCGCTCTCAAAGATCGGCATGAACTTGTCGCCGGGGACATGCTCGGGCACGTTGCGGTACAGGTTGTCGCCGCGGCGCTCGGCATGGCCCATCTTGCCCAGGACACGGCCGTCGGGGCTCGTGATGCCCTCGATGGCGAGTGCGGAGCCGTTGGGGTTGACGGAGAGATCCATGCTGGGCTTGCCGTCCTCGCCCACGTACTGCGTGGCGACCTGGCCGCTGGCGATCAGCTGGGCGAGCACTTCGTCATTGGCGACAAAGCGGCCCTCGCCGTGGCTGATGGCGACGGTGTAGGGGTCGTCCAGGCTGCACTGCGACAGCCACGGGGACAAGTTGGACGAGATGCGGGTGCGCACCAGACGGCTCTGGTGGCGACCGATGGTGTTGAACGTCAACGTGGGCGCATCGGGCGTGGCGTCGACGATGTCGCCGTAGGGCACCAGGCCGAGCTTGATCAGGGCCTGGAAGCCGTTGCAGATACCCAGCATCAGGCCATCGCGGGCCTTGAGCAGGTCGCGGACTGCCTCGGTGACCTCGGGAGCGCGGAAGAACGCCGTGATGAACTTGGCGGAGCCGTCGGGCTCGTCGCCGCCCGAGAAGCCGCCGGGGATCATGACGATCTGGCTTGCGCGGATGCGGCGGGCAAGCTCGTGGGTGCTCTCGGCGACGGCCTCGGGCGTGAGGTTGTTGATCACGAAGGTGTCGGCCTCGGCACCGGCGGCGCGGAAGGCACGGGCGCTATCGTACTCGCAGTTGTTGCCGGGGAACACGGGGATAACCACGCGCGGGCGGGCGATCTTGGCGCCGCCGTACACGTGGATGTCCTTGGCGCGGAAGTCGATGGTCTCGACCTCGGGGGTCTCGTCGGCGCTGCGGTAGGCAAAGACGCCCTCGATGCCGCTCTCCCAGGCCTCCTGGAGCTCGGAGAGCTCGATGACTTCGGAGCCGGTGTCGATGACATAGCCCTCGACGGTGGTGCCCAGGGGCTCGACGACAACGCCGTCGGCGACCTCGGGCAGCTCGGCATCCTCGGCGAGCTCGACGATAAAGCTGCCGTAGAGCGGGGTGAAGAGGCTCTCCACGTCTACATCCTCGGCAAGCTCGATGCCGATCTGGTTACCGACGCACATCTTAAAGAGGCTCTCGGCGCCGCAGCCGTAGCCGGGCGTGGAGATGGCCAGGGCGTTGCCGGTAGCAGTGAGCGCCTCGACGGCGTCAAACGCGGCGAGCAGCTGCTGAGCATCGGGGCGGTAGTCCTCGCCATAGGTGGCGGGGGCGATGCGGACGACGCGGTGCGTGAGGCCCTTGAACTCGGGCGAGACGGCGCGGGCGGCCTTGCCCACGGCGACGGCGAAGCTGATCAGGGTCGGCGGAACGTTGAGCTCGCCGGCCTCGTCCTCAAACGAACCGCTCATGGAGTCCTTGCCGCCGATGGCGCCGGCACCCAGGTCGACCTGGGCCATAAGGGCGCCCAGGACGGCAGCCATGGGCTTGCCCCAGCGCTCGGCCTCGGTGCGCAGGCGCTCGAAGTACTCCTGGAAGGAGAGGTAGGCGCGCTTGTGCTCAAAGCCAGCGGCCACGAGCTTGGCGATGGATTCGACCACGGACAGATAGGCGCCCGCAAACTGGTCGGCCTCCATCAGATAGGGGTTGAAGCCCCATGCCATGGCACTCGCCGTGGTGGTCTCGCCGTCCACGGGGAACTTGGCGACCATGGCCGAGCTGGGGGTGAGCTGCGTCTTGCCGCCAAAAGGCATGAGCACGGTCGCGGCACCGATGGTGGAGTCGAAGCGCTCGGAAAGGCCCTTATTGGAGGCAACGTTGAGGTCGGTGACAAGCGAGGTCATGCGCTCGGCAAGCGTGGAGCCGGCCCAGCTGGGCTGCCACACGCTACGGGCACACACGTGGGCGACCTGGTGCTTGGGTGCGCCGTTGGAGTTGAGGAACTCGCGGGACAGGTCGACGATGGCGACGCCGTTCCAGGCCATGCGCATGCGCGGCTCGGCGGTAACCTCGGCGATAACGGTTGCCTCGAGGTTCTCCTCAGCGGCGTAGCCCATGAACTCCTCGACGTCACCGTCGGCGACGGCGCAGGCCATGCGCTCCTGGGACTCAGAGATAGCGAGCTCGGTGCCGTCCAGGCCGTCGTACTTCTTGGTCACGGTATCAAGGTCGACATACAGGCCGTCGGCAAGCTCGCCCACGGCGACCGAGACGCCGCCGGCGCCAAAGTCGTTGCAGCGCTTGATCAGACGGCAGGCGTCGCCGCGGCGGAACAGACGCTGCAGCTTGCGCTCGACCGGGGCGTTGCCCTTCTGGACCTCGGCGCCCGAGGTCTCGATGGACTCGGTGTTCTGGGTCTTGGAGGAGCCGGTGGCGCCGCCGATGCCGTCACGGCCGG
>CAJMBB010000153.1 GCA_905211615.1 uncultured Collinsella sp.
TATGCGGCCGACAGGGGGTATGCGGCGGAAACTAGGCCATGAGCAGGCCGGTCTCTGCGACGTTCTTGTACCAGTACGCGCTCGCCTTGGGATAGCGCTTCTGGGTCTCAAAGTCGATGTAGAACAGGCCATAGCGCTTGTTATAGCCGTTGGTCCAGGAGAACTGGTCCTGCAGCGACCACACAAAGTAGCCGTCGACGTTCACGCCGCCGTCAATCGCCTTGAGGATCCATGCGAGATGCTGACGCATGTAGTCGATGCGAGGGGCGTCGTCGATAAAGCCGTCCTCGAAGTCGTCCTTATAGCCCATGCCGTTCTCGGTGATGTAGATCTTCTTGTAGTTGGGGTAATCGTTCTTAATGCGGAGCAGCAGATCGTACAAGCCCTCAGGATAGATGATCCAGTCCCAATCGGTGGTGGGAACGCCTTCGCGCACGCATGACTCGCCCACGCCCTTGAGGAACCAGCGCGAGGAGCCCTTGTCGCCGGTGCCATTGTGGTTGATGTCGTTTTCGCCCTCGGCGGCACGCAGGAACTGGCACTTGTAGGTGTTGACGCCCAGGCAATCGTTGTAGGGGAGCGCGGCGGTCAGCGCGGCGATGTCCTCGTCGCGGACGTCGAGCTCGCCGCCGGCGATATGGGCCAGCTTGGTCGCAGCCTCCATGGTGTCGGCTGCATAGTGGCCGCGGAAGGTGGCGTCGAGTACCCAGCGGTTGTTGATGACGTCGGCCATGCGAGCTGCCTCGCAGTCGGCGGCGTTGTTGGGGTCGAGGGGATACTTGGGCTCCAGGTTCTGGACAATGCCGATCTCGCCCTCAAAGCCGCCCTCGTGGAAGGCGACGACGGCTTTGGCATGGGCCACCATCATGTTGTGCATAAGCTGGAAGGCCTTGTCCAGGCGATACTTCTCGCCGTGCGGCCAGTTGCCGACGATAAAGCTGCCCTCGGCGGTCGCGGGAATCTCGTTAAAGGTAAACCAGTGCTTGACCTCGGTGAACTCGGCAAAGCAGAACTTGGCGTACTCGACGAAGGCATCGATGGTCGTGCGCGTCAAGAAGCCCTCGCCGCCATCCTGGTAGAAGGCCTCGGGCGTGTCAAAGTGATCGAGCGTGACATAGGGGATAACGCCAGCTTTGTTGCAGGTGGCGAAAAGCTCGTGATAGAAAGCGACGCCCTCGGGGTTAATCTCGCCGGTGCCACTGGGGAAGATACGGCTCCAAGCGATGGAGACGCGAATACCGTTAATGCCGAAGCGCTGGCACAGGTCGATATCGACCTGATATTTGTTGTAGAAGTCGCTTGCAGGATCGGGGGAGAAGCGACCCTGAGCAGCCAGGAAATCGTCCCAGGGCACTTTGCCCTTGCCGTGTGTGCGGGTCTCGCCCTCAACCTGGTAAGCGGCGGTGGCGCCGCCAAACACAAAGCCGTCGGGGAACTGCATGGGGTTGGTCATGAGTCATCCTTTCTGTGGGATACGAATAGGGAGAGGTGCCCGAACGGGGGATCCGGGCACCAACAGAGGGAGGAACTAGTCGAGGTTCTCGCGGAGCCACTTGATGGCGCCAGCGGGGTCGCGGGTAAGGTCGATATATTCCTTGCCGCGCGGGGCGAGCAGCTTAATGCCCAGACGATCGGTGTCGGCCTTCATGTCGTTGTAGTAGCTACGAACCTGCGGGGCGAGCACGATGACGTCGTACTGATCCATGATGGCAGTGTGCTGACCATAGGCGCCTGCGGAGGAAGCGATGTTCTCTCCGGTCTGCGCAGCACCTTCCTTGATGGCGTTGGCGAGCATGGCAGAGGTGCCGGCGCCGGCGCACAGGACGAGGACCTTCAGACCGTCGACGTCCTTCTTAGCGGATGCGTCGGCGGCGGGCTCGGGCTGATCGGCGACAGGCTTGCTGTCGGCGGCAGCGGCGGTCGGCTCGACGGAAGCGGTGACAGCGGCGGTCTGCTCGACAGCGGACGCAGAGGTGCTGGCGGCGATGGCGGCAGCACCATCGGACTCGAGACCCAGCTCGGCGGCGCGCTCGGCCTCCTGGTCGCAGAGCAGCTTATCGTATGCCTTCAAGAACGGCAGGTAGATGATGGCGTCCAGCAAGATGATGATCGCGACAAATACCAGGGCGATAAGCTGGAAGTTCGTGGTGACGAAGATGCCGATGGGGGCAGGGGTAGCCCAAGGCACCACGAAGGAGAAGCCGTTCATGCCCACGTTATCGATAAAGAACTTGGCAACACTCACGTTGACGCAACCGGCGGCAACAAAGGGGATGAGCATGTAGGGGTTAAGGATCATCGGCGCGCCAAAGAGCAGCGGTTCGTTGACGGCGAAGGCAACAGGAACAATCGAGGCCTTACCGACGGCTTTGAGCTGCTTGGACTTCATAAAGAGAATCAGCAGAAGCGGCACGATGAACGTGGCGCCGGTGCCGCCGAACTCACCCACGAGCGACATGTTAAAGGTGAGGGAGTGGGCGGGGTGACCGCCTGCCAGCAGAACCTGCAGGTTCTCGGCCTGGTTGGCAAGACGGATGGGGTCGATGCCCGGCTGGACGATCGAGGGGCCGTGGACGCCGATGAACCAGAAGAACGCGGTGGCTGCCTGGATAAGGATAAGGCCAGGATAGGTTTCTGCAGCGGTGAAGAGCGGGGAGAGCAGTTTGATAAGCAGCTCGGAGAACGGAACGCCCATGAGGTTGCGCACGATGACATCGATGATGCCGCAGATGATGACGGCACCGCCAAAGGGGATAATGTCGCGGAAGTTCTGAGCGATGGCGCCCGGGACCTCCTTGGGCAGCTTAATGGTCAGATCGCGCGAGACGCAGAATTTATAGACCCACACGGTAATGAACGCGGCGATATAGGCCGAGAACAGACCGCGCGTGCCCATGCTGGTGCAATCGAAGACCGAAAGTTCGGAGCCGTTGAACTTGGTGGTGAACTGCGTGACTGCGAGCAGCAGCATGCTGCACTGGGCGGCAACCATGGTGGAGCCGTCGTTGAGCACCTTGCCGGCGGGCATGCGACGGTTCATGGAAGCCGTAAAGTTCTTGGCGGTGGTGCCGGCAACCATGATGCCCATGACGCCCATGGTGAAGTTGTACAGCTTGTTGCACCAGTCGATGAGCGGCTGGGGCAGCGTGATGCCAACTACGCCAGGAAGGGTGGCAATCAGTAGGAAGATCGAAGAGGTGAGGACGATGGGCATGCACCCAAGGAATCCGTCCTTAATGGCCTGGAGGTAGATGTTCCTCGAGATCTTCTCAAAGAACGGTTGATGCTTTTCGAGCATCTTTACGATGGCGTCCATAGAGCTCCTTTGCTGCTCGATGCGCGATGCATGTGGATGGAACTGGTCGTCGATGGATGGTCAGGACTGCCCGGAAACCTTCCTGCTTAAGGAAGGCATTGCGAAATGACAACGTTGTCATTTCGTTAATGACAACGTAAGACATTTTTGGAAGAGCAACAAGGATATACGGGTGAGTGGTCGATATTGTCCGGTAAACGGTTGATTTATCAGTCAGGCAGGTAGTGTATGCTAGAACGCAAAAAGCAAGCGATGCAAAACCGACTGGAGAAGCAGTGGCAACGATGGACAAGAAAAACGTCTCGATGAACGATGTGGCGATTGCCGCGGGTGTTTCTCTCAAGACGGTTTCGCGTGTGATCAACGAGCCCGATAGCGTGCGAGAGTCGACACGCGATAAGGTCCATTCCGCAATGGAGGCACTCGGGTTTCGAACTAACTTTGCCGCGCGTTCACTCAAGTTGGGCCGTTACGGGTGCATCGGCGTGGTGCTGTTCCACTTGTCGGGCGGCAACGTGGACATGATTGACGGTATCGCCGATGCCGCCGAAGAGCGAGGCTTTGCGCTCACGATGATTAAAAAGCGGGCGGGGGAGAAGATGACCCTTGCCGAAGCGGCACGTAGGATGTCGCAGCTTCCCGTCGACGGCATGATTTTCAACCTGCGTCAGATGGTCGATGACTTTGATACCTTTGAGGCGCCGAAAGACCTCAAGACGGTGATTATTACGCCGATGGAGCATCCTACCTGCTCCACCGTCAGTGACGACCAAGAGGACGGCGCGCGCATGGCGTGCGAGTACTTCTTGGATCATGGTCACAAGAACGTGTATTTCGTTTCGGGTAAAAAAGAGTCACTGTCGAGCCAGTGCCGTATGAAAGGTTGGCGTGCGGCACTCGAGGCGCGTGGCATTGAGCCGCCCGAGCCTCTGCAAGGCGATTGGAATGCGGATAGTGGCTATGCCGCGGGCCTTGTGCTTGCCGATAAGCCCGATTGCACGGCGGTCCTCGCTGCTAACGACTGCATGGCAAACGGCGTGATGATGGCTCTACGTGACAAAGGGCTCAGTGTGCCCGACGACGTGTCCGTGATCGGCTTCGACGATGAGCTCTACAAGACGATTCCCAACTCGATTCTGACGTCGGTGAAGTTTCGCCACCGCGAGCTGGGCATCCGTGCGCTTAACGAGGTCGTCGCAGGTCTGGAAGCCCCGAGCTCCAGAAGCCGTACGCTCGTCTCGGGCGTGTTGGTCGAGCGTTCCAGCGTAAAGGACCTGCGGGCATAGACGTGCTCGGCTCGTTCATCTCGATCTGTAACAGCTGGGACCCAAAAACTCGGCTAGATGTTACAGATTGAGATGAACAGGAGGACGGGTGCGGTCTAAACAAAATGGCCCGCGCATCACGCATGAACTGCCTCCCATTTCTTGGACATGAGAAATGGGAGGCTTTCTTTATGCGC
>CAJMBB010000154.1 GCA_905211615.1 uncultured Collinsella sp.
GCCCAGGCGGCCGAGCTTCACAAGGAGCCATTCAATGGGATTGGGCCCCGAGCCTTCCTCGTCGGCGACCAGGTCCATGACGGCGATCTTGGCGCCGTTCTGCTTGAGCGTAACGCTGCCCACCTTGTCGCCAACATGCACCGTGCCCGAAAGATTGTCGTAGCTAACCTTTTCGGTCACCTCGCCGGCAAGAGAAAACACGGTCGCTTGCGCCGTGGGGTCGGCGAGCGTGGCGTCGATCGTCTTGTCCGTCCAATCTGTCTGGCTAATGCGTGCCATAAGCGGGTTGCCGTTGGCGGTCTTTTCCTGCGTGTTGGCGATTGCGACCGTCATCTTGTGACCGTAGTACCAATTGGCAAGGGTTGCGGTATCGGTAAAGCGCTGGTCGGTGGTGGTGGAGTTCAAAACGACGGTGTAGATCTCGTCGCCATCGCGGTTGTAGGCGCTCGTAAAGCAATAGCCCGCGTCGTCGGTGGTGCCGGTCTTGCCACCGATGTTGCCATCTTGACCCAGCAAATAGTTATGCGTGTCCATGGAATGCGAATGGTCGGTGCCGTCGGCGCCCGCGACCTCGATCCAGGAATCCTCGCTCGCTACGACCTCGCGGATCGTGTCGTTTTTCATGGCCTCCTGCATCATCAGCGCCACGTCATGTGCGGTTGAGTGCATGTCGCCGGCCCACTCATCAAAGTCCAGACCATGCGGGTTTTCAAAAAGCGTACCGGTGCAGCCGAGCTTCTTAGCGCGCTCGTTCATGGCCTTCACAAATGTGGCCTCGGCGTCTTTGGTCTTAGGGTCGATCTTCTTGCCCACATATTCGGCGAGCACGATGGCGGCGTCGTTGCCCGAGGGAATCATCAGGCCGCGCAGTGCCTGCTCCACGGTAAGCTCGTCGCCTTCGAGCAAGCCGGCGGTCGAATTACCCACGGTGGCTGCGGCGTTGCTCACCGTGACCTTCTCGTCCATCTCGCAATTCTCGACGGTTAGGATTGCGGTCATGACCTTGGTGATCGAGGCAATCTTGACCTGCTCATCGGCGCCGCGCCCATAGTAGACGGTGCCGTCTTTGCCCATGACGAGGGCATTGGTCGCATCGATATCGGGCAGGTTTTCGGCCGTGATGCCGCGCGCATCGGCGGTTTTGCCGCAAACATTGTCGGTCGTGAGCACTTGGGCGCCGGCGACGGTGGGTACGCCGGCGGCAAGGGCGATAGCGCAGACAAAGCTGGCGGCAAGCTGGGCTGAGCGCTTTGCAAAAGAGGTGAGGGACTTCACGGATTTCGCTTTCGACGGGATGGTCTCTTCTGGAACTAGAGTATATCGTTTGCCGGCGTCGGCGATCATCGCGTGCGTGCGTGGCCCACATCCGCTCCCGAACGGGCACAAGGGTGCTTAAGGCCGACTTAATCACCCACGCTTGTTGTGTGTGGCGTGTGTCGCCTCAGGCATAATGGAGCGCGAGAGGAGCACGCATGAACGAGCGCATACTGG
The DNA here is from genome assembly GCA_905211615.1 of uncultured Collinsella sp. GTDB lineage: Bacteria > Actinomycetota > Coriobacteriia > Coriobacteriales > Coriobacteriaceae > Collinsella. Next base: position 1,492 of record CAJMBB010000154.1, read on the forward strand.
TAGTTGATGACGAGAAGGCCATTGCCGACCTAGTGGGCATCTACCTTACAAAAGAAGGCTTTGACGTCCAGATTGCCTATAGCGGGGCCGATGCTGCCAAGGCAATCTTGGAGCAGGAGTTCGATCTGGCGCTGCTGGATGTCATGCTGCCCGATATCGATGGCTTTGAGCTGCTGCGTACGATCCGTTCCAGCCATACCTATCCCGTGATCATGCTGACGGCGCGCGATGCCCAGCAAGACAAGATTGAGGGCCTTTCGCTTGGCGCGGACGATTACGTGGTCAAGCCGTTCCGCCCGCTGGAACTCATCGCGCGCGTGCACGCTCAGCTTCGCCGCTACACCAGCTACGGTAGCCGTGCACAGGCGGCCGAGTCGCCGACCATTCAGCTCGACGGCCTCGAGATCAACCGCGATGCTCGTTCCGTGACAGTGGACGGTTCACCGGTTCGCCTCACGCCCACCGAGTATTCAATCTTGCTGTATCTGGTCGAGCATCGCGGCAGCGTGGTGGCCGTGGAGGACCTGTTCCGCGCGGTGTGGAACGAGGACTTTATGCCCGGCTCCAACAATACGGTGATGGTGCATATTCGCCACTTGCGCGAAAAGATCGGCGACGACGCACAAAAGCCACGCTTTATCAAAAACGTCTGGGGCGTCGGCTACATCATCGAATAACGCTTTTCGCTTGTGAGGATCTTGATATGACAAAAGACGATAGGCAAGCGTTCGAGGTGCCCGATCGGCTCTTTGAATACGTGAGGTCGGTCGTCGACAACCGCGCGCTTGCAACGGTGCTGCTCTTTTTGCTGAGCCTGCTGCTGATTGGCATCGACAACATCGTCGGAATCTTGGCGGTGCTGCTTGTCGGCTTTTTGCTGATCGATCGATTTGAGATCGTGTGCCGCTGCGTGGTGATTGGCGGCGCCGCGTGGGCCATGACGTTGGCGATTGGCGCCATGGCGCTCGGCGGCATCGAAGGGCCGGTGCTGTTCGATGCCGGCTTTGTATTCAACATGCTTGGCTTTGTGCTGGCGCTTGTCGCGTGCGTGCTGTTCTTGTGTGGCCGCGCCCTGTACTACCAGGGCTACGAGCAGGGCGAGCAGCATGCCGATTGTGTGCTGGCTGCTCGTATTCAAGATCGCCTGATCGATCACCCCGACACCTGGGACAACATCGACGGCGACTTCTTGGAGGTCGAGGGCGCCCTTAACCGCGTGCGTGACCGTGAGCGCAAGGTGCAGCAAGCTCTGCGTGACGAGTCGCATCGCAAGGATGATCTGGTCACGTACTTGGCACATGACCTACGCACCCCGCTTGCCAGTGTGGTGGGCTATCTTTCGCTGCTGCAAGAGGCTCCTGAGCTGCCGGTTGAGCAACGTGCGCACTTTACGGGCGTGGCTCTCGACAAGGCGCACCGGCTCGACGCGCTCATCGAGGAGTTTTTTGACATCACGCGTTTCGATTTCCACGATATCGTGCTCACGCGCGGCTATGTTGATCTGGGGTTGCTGCTGGCTCAGGTGGCTGACGAGTTCTATCCCATCCTCAACGAGCAACATAAGGAAGTCCAAGTTGATATTCGCGAGGACCTGACGGTGCTCGTGGATGGCGACAAGATGGCCCGCGTGTTCAACAACATCATGAAAAACGCCGTCGCCTATAGCTATGAGGGCTCGACTATCACGATCGAGGCCAGACGCCGGGACGACGGTGGCGTGCGCGTGCGCTTTATCAATCAGGGCGATCCCATCCCTGAGGCAAAGCTCAAGGTGATCTTTGAGAAGTTCTATCGCCTGGATGCGGCGCGTGCGACCAATCGCGGTGGTGCTGGGCTGGGGCTTGCCATCGCCAAGGAGATTGTATGCGCGCATGGCGGTACCATCGCGTGCGTATCGACGCCCGAGCATACCGTCTTTACCATCGAGCTGCCCGCTGCGTAGCGTAGAAGCCCTTACAAACACTTGACAATGCGCTCACGTGCATATGATCCGCGATTTCTACTATCGATACTGCTGAATTGATATCGATGTGGAGGTATGCGGTATGACGGCTGCTGCGGCTATGGAGCCCACGGAGCTTGAAGAACTCATGAAAGCGCAGGTCGAGGCTGCGCACGAGCGCGAAGTCGGGGACGCGACTCGTCCCACGGCGCAGGATCTTGCCGCCTCGCCGACACGCATCGACGTCGAGGGCCTCGACCTGTTCTATGGCGACCACCACGCGCTCAAGGACGTGTCCATCAAGATCCGCGACAAGCAGATCACCTCGTTTATCGGCCCTTCGGGCTGCGGTAAGTCGACGCTGCTGCGTTGCTTTAACCGCATGAACGACGGCATCAAGGACTGTCGTATCGAGGGCAAGATCGCGCTCGACGGCCAGGATATCCTGGGCGACTACGACATCTGCCGCTTGCGCCAGCGCGTGGGCATGGTGTTCCAGCGCCCCAACCCGTTTCCCATGAGCATCTACGACAACGTCGCCTACGGTCCTCGCGGCATGGGAGTGCGCGACCGCGTCGTGCTCGACGAGCTGGTCGAAGACTCCCTGCGACGCGCCGCCCTGTGGGACGAGGTCAAGGACAAGCTCAAGGAGTCGGGCCTGGGTCTTTCGGGTGGACAGCAGCAGCGCCTGTGCATCGCCCGCGCACTTGCCGTGCAGCCCGACATTCTGCTGATGGACGAGCCGACCTCGGCACTCGACCCGGAAATGGTCGGCGAGGTACTGGAGATCATGAAGGAGCTTGCCGACGACGGCATGACCATGGTCGTTGTCACGCATGAGATGGGCTTTGCACGCGAGGTCGCGAGCAAGGTCGTATTCATGGCAGACGGTGTTATTCAGGAATCCGGAACGCCGGAAATGCTGTTCGAGCATCCGCAGAGCGAGCGCCTGGTGAATTTTCTTGGCAAGGTATTAAAGTAATTTCGCAGTTTCTGTTGTATACAGTGTCCGGTACTCAAAAAAACAGGCGCTGTGAGGAGGGGAAATAAATATGGATTTTAACGCTTGGCTTGCGGATATGACCGGTTTCCTGTCGAGATACTCCGCATTGTTTATCGGCGGTCTGCGCAATACGCTGATTCTCTCGGCGATTGCAGGCGTGCTGAGTATTCTGGTTGGCGGCGGCCTGTGCTTCCTTCGCATGAGCAGGATCGCACCGCTTCGCTGGATCGCAAATATATGGATCGAATTTGTGCGAGGTACGCCGGTTCTGGTACAGATCATGCTCGTGTATTACGGCCTGCCGATGATCG
>CAJMBB010000155.1 GCA_905211615.1 uncultured Collinsella sp.
CCTTTCGTCATGGCCTCCTACCTTTCTTTCGGGCCTTTCGGCCGAATCTCTCAGCGCCCTTCCATAGCGGACGCTGCTTGCTGACAGCTCTAGTTATATCCAAATTCCACCCGCAATTCCACCTCGCCCCCGAACGGTCAACAAAGTGCGATGAACGGTATATCGCATGTGATTCCCCCATGATGTACTTCGGCGTTCTAAAGTAACTTTTCTAAGGTAAACGCTCTTTTTTCCTAAAAACCATTTGCAATTGCATCTCTAAACTTTTGATTCAGAATTGCATAGCTAAATCGGTTTTATGTATATTAATGATGTTTGTTTACGTTTCCGCCTGCATTCAATGATATTCAGCTATCTATCATTCTTATTCACACTTACGTACCAGTTGAGTGTGGATATAGACCACTTGCAGACGAGCAGGGCGTCAGTCCTATGACTTGTCAGCGTAAGAAGTAGGTAAAGATACCGTTCACGCGATACGTTCGTGCCAGCGGTCGACTAAATTGAGACAATAGTGAAAAGTGTTAGGCTACCGTCCTCTGTGGGGACTGAACGGACAGATGCATATGCCGAGCAAAATCGAAAAGAAGCAAGCCGCCGCAAAGCTGCGCAAACCGCCGCGCGACTTCTCGTACACGCAAAACCGAGAGCTTAGCTGGCTGCGCTTTGACAACCGCGTGCTTGACGAAGCCTTCGATGAGACCGTTCCGCTGTTCGAGCGTCTAAAGTTCGTATCGATTTTCGAGTCAAACCTCGATGAGTTCCTTATGGTGCGCGTGGGTGGCCTGTCCGACCTTGCCGAGCTCAAAAAACAGCCTGTCGACAACAAGAGCAATATGACCGCCTCCGAACAGGTCGACGCTGTCATGGCCGAGCTGCCCGGGCTCCTTACCCGTCGGGAGTCCATCTTTAAGAGCATCGAGGGCAATCTCGACACTCTGGGCGTTCACCGCGCGCAAATCGATTCGCTTACGCCCGAGGAGCGCACCTTTGTAACCCGCTACTTCCAGGCCTACGTGTCGCCGGTTATCTCACCGTTGGTCATTGACCCGCGCCATCCCTTCCCCAACCTGCGCAACGGCGCACTCTATCTGGCTTGTGGCCTGGACGGCATCACCGACGAGGAGAGCCTGCTGGGCCTGATCGAGATTCCCGCCTCGATGAACCGCGTGGTCGAGATCCCCTCGCCCACCGGCACCTACTCCTACATCTTGCTCGAGGATGTCATCCTCGCCTGCCTGGACAGCTGCTTTGGCTCCTACAAGCCACTCGACCGCGCGCTCATCCGAGTCACCCGCAACGCCGACATCGATCCGGACGGCGAGGGCGTCGAAGAGGAAGAGGACTACCGCCAGCACATGAAGCGCATTCTCAAGAAGCGCCTGCGTCTGCAGCCGGTTGTGCTCGCGGTCTCGGGGTCGCTCGAGAAGGCGACGCTCAAGACCATCCGCAAGGCGCTCGAGCTTTCGCGCCGCTCGGTCTTTACCTGCGATATCCCGCTCGACCTGGGCTACGTCTTTGGCATTGAGGGCAAGATTCCCGAGCACCTGCGCAACGAGCTCCTCTTTACGCCGTTTAAGCCGCAGCCCAACCCCACAATCGATATGACCCGCTCCATCCGCGAACAGGTGCTGCAGGGCGACAAGCTGCTCTTTTATCCCTACGAGGCCATGAACCCCTTCCTGGATCTGGTGCACGAGGCCGCCTACGACCCCGAGTGCATCTCGCTGCGCATCACACTCTACCGCGTGGCCAAGCAGAGCCGCCTGTGCGAGTCGCTGATCGATGCTGCCGAGAACGGCAAAGAGGTCACGGTGCTCATGGAACTTCGTGCCCGCTTTGACGAGCAGAACAACATCGAGTGGGCCGAGCGTCTGGAAGAGGCGGGCTGCACCGTCATCTATGGTTCCGAGGGCTTTAAATGCCACTCAAAGATCTGCCAGCTCACCTATCGCGAGGGCATGGCGCTCACCCGCCTCACGCTTTTGGGCACCGGCAACTTTAACGAGAAGACGGCCAAACTCTACAGCGACTTTATGCTCATGACAGCCCATCCCGGCATCGGTGAAGACGCCAACCTGTTCTTCCGCAATCTGTCGCTGGGCAACCTGCGCGGCGACTACCGCTTCCTGGGTGTGGCGCCCGTCGGACTGAAACCGCTCATCATGCGCGGGCTTGACCGCGAGATTCAGCGCGCCCTTGCCGGCGAGCCCGCCCGCGTGTTCTTTAAGCTCAACTCGCTGACCGACCGCGAGGTCATCGACAAGATCGCCGAGGCATCGTGTGCCGGCGTGCGCGTAGACATGATCATCCGCGGCATCTCGTGCCTCAAGCCCGGTATTCCGGGCAAGACCGAGAACGTGCATGTCCGCTCCATCGTCGGACGCTTTTTGGAGCACGCGCGCGTCTATGCTTTCGGCGTGGACTCGGACATGATTTACCTGAGCTCGGCAGACATGATGACGCGCAACACCGAGCACCGCGTGGAGATCGCCTTCCCCGTGCTCGACCCCACCTGCCGCGCCCTAGTGCACGAGTATATGGGCATGCAGCTGCGGGACAACGTGAAGGCCCGCAGCCTCACGAGCGACGGCACCTGGGTCCCCGTGGAGCGTGCAGAGGGTGAGAAACCCTTCAACTCGCAGGAAGCTCTACTGGAGCGTGCCTATCGCAACGCCGAGGCCGCCGCGCAGCAGCGTGCGCAGGAGAAGGAACGTGTGGCCGAGGAGGCCATTCAGGCCGAGGTTGAACACGGGGCAGCTGCCAAACCGGAAGCGGTTGCAGCTCCCCCGGTGAATGAGCCCGAGGCTGCCGCAGAGACCGCCGTGGAGAAAGCGCCCGAGCCCGCTACCGCGACTCCGGAGCCCGCCGCCGAGGCAAAGCCCACCCCTGCTCCTAAGCCGCAGCCGACCACACCCGAGGTTCAGAAGGTCCAGGCAACTGTCATTGAGCCCGAGCCTGCACCTGCACCTCAGCCCGAGCCGCAGGTCACCAAGCCCGTATCCGAGACGAGCACCCGTCGCGATAAGCCCGCCGGCAAGACCAAGGCCATCGAGCGCCATCGCCCCGGTCGCGTGCGCATAGGCCTGGGCCTGATCGGCCTGGGTCTTAAGACGCTCATTACCGGCAAGACGAAATAGTCGTTTGTAGAAGCAGTTTGTAGAAGCGCCCCGCATTTGAGGAAAGCCTCGGATGCGGGGCGCTTTTCCCTGCTACCATGGTGCGAACAACAACGCGAATGACAGGCAGGAATATGAAGCTCACTATAGAATCGATGACCTACGGCGCCGACGGTCTGGCGCACGCCGACAACGGCAAGGCCGTCTTTGTGCAGGGCGCCGTGGCAGGCGACACCGTCGAGGCCGAGGTCGTACAGGACGGCAAGTCGTTCATGCGTGCCCGCACCACCGAGATTCTGGAGCCAAGCCCCGATCGCATTCAGCCTCCCTGCCCCTTCGTGGGCATCTGCGGCGGCTGCTCGTGGGGCAATCTCTCACGCACGGCACAGCTCGCCGCCAAGGAGCAAAACCTGCGCTCCACGCTCGAGCGCATCGGCAAGTTCGCTCCTGAGCAGGTCGATGAGTTGCTACAGCCCATCTGCCACACCAAGGACGACTGGGGCTACCGCAATAAAATCGAGCTCGAACCGACCGTCGTCAACGGTCGCGTGCGCCTTGGCATGCACGGTGTCGACCCCAGCAAAATCGTGACTGTCGATACGTGCCCGCTGTTCGATAAGCGCTTCCCGAAGGCGCTCAAATCGGTCGTCGGCGCACTCAACTATCTAAGCGGCAGCCATGACTTGGGGCTCGAACGCGTGGGCATTCGCGCATCGCGCCGCACCAAGGCACTCGAGGTCGCACTCTGGACGCCCACAGGTTCTTTTCCGCGCTCGCAGGTCTCCCGCGTGCTGGCGGACGCCGCTCATCCCACGAGCATCGTGCGCGTGATGAGCAAGGGCGAAAAGAAGGCCCGCCGTGTCTCCAAGGTCGAAATGCTCGCCGGCGAGGGTTCCTGGACCGAGAACATCGCCGACGGCCAAATGCGTCTTTCGGCCCCGTCGTTCTTCCAGGTCAACACCAAGGGTGCCGAGATTTTGATCGAGCTTGTCATGGAAGCGCTCGACCCGCAGGAAGACGAGCTTGCCGTGGACCTGTACTGCGGTGCCGGTACCTTTACCCTGCCGCTCGCCCGCCGCTGCGACTTTGTCGCCGCCGTCGAGGCCTACGGCCCGGCCGTGCGCGACCTGCGCCGCAACCTCGAGATCAATAAGCTCGATAACGTCGACGTCATTGGCGGAGACGCGGTGCGCGAGTTCCCCGACCAGGATGCCGACGTCTTGGTGGTCGACCCGCCGCGCGCAGGCCTCGCCCCCGAAGCGATCGACCTTATCGCCAGCACGAGTGCCCGCGATGTCGCCCATGTGAGCTGCGACCCGGCCACCCTGGCGCGCGATCTCAAACGCTTTGTCGAAGAAGGCACCTTCTCCCCCGTAAAGATCACGCCAGTCGACCTGTTCCCACAAACCTTCCACTGCGAGACCGTCGTCCACCTTAGGCGCAACTAGACTGTTTGCCCAAGACCACGCCCGATGATTTTTCTGAGACGGGGATAAAAATAAATTTGCTCCGAATGATTATTTAAGGCTCTGTTAGACCAGGATTGACATACATGTGTCCCCACGGTGCCATATCGT
>CAJMBB010000156.1 GCA_905211615.1 uncultured Collinsella sp.
ATTTCGCGGTGGTCAGCCAGGATTTGAGCGACTGTGACAACCAGATCCCGGTGCGGCTGGGAAAGGACGCCGGGGTCAGCGCGGTGCCGGAGGCGGACATGGCGCTGCTCATCGACAAGCAGGACGATCCGCGCCGCGTTGAGGTGTACTCGGCGCTGCAGGATCTGGTGCTGGCCGGAGGTCGCTAGATGGAGCTCACGGACCGCTCTGGTTACTTTGCGGGCCCCGGCATGCTCGGCGGCTCCTTTGGCGATGCCTCGCGCGCAAGCGACGAGGCTGCCGAGGGCGTCGCCGACCCCTGCCTGGGCCATGAGCCCGACCAGGTGGTCTTCTATGAGCTCACGCGTAAGTTTGTGGAGACCGAGGAAGACGTTCCCCAGGAGGCCTGCGACGTGCTGTACTACACGCTCGCCGTGGGCCACCACACCGGCGTGCTCGATTGCTTTGAGCCGCGCCTGTCGGTGCCGGTGAACGTGTTCTATTCGCTCGTCGACGTGCTGCCGGAGGGGGAGGCCAAAACCAAGTTTGAGGCCATCCGTTCCTTTGGTGAGTGCCAGCTCGACAAGGCGGCGGTACCGTCGCTGCTCGAGGCCTGCGATGCGCTGCTCGACGAGCGCGGTTTTCGCGGGTCGGCCAAGGCCGGCATCTCGGTGTTCGATGACGACTTTGGCCTGCATGCCCAGCAGGTCGCGTTTCTGATGAAGTTTCGCGATCTGGTTGAGCGCGTGCGCGATGTGTCGGGCGTGTATCTGACGGGGAGGTTACAGTAATGGGCCGCGTTGTGGATGGCCGTGTGAACGGCGCCCCGTTTGCGGGCATTGTGCTCACGGCGGGAAGCGTACTGCGTGCCGACGATGCCGCCGGCCCCGTGCTCTCCAAAAAGATGGAGGACGTGCCTGTCGCCGGTTGGTACACCATCGACGGCGGTCAAACACCCGAGGACGACATCATCGAGGTCAAGCGCGAGCGTCCGCCTCGCCTGGTCTTGGTCGATGCCGCCGACATGGCACTGCCCGTCGGGTCCATCCGCTTGCTCGACAAGCGCGATGTGGCCCGTAAGTCGATGTTCACCACGCATTCGCTTCCTTTGTCGATCCTGATCGAAGAGATTGAGCAATCGTGTGATGATATCGTCTTCGTTGGGATTCAGCCGGGCGACACGGAGTTCTACAACCCTATGTCCCCGGAAGTCTTTGACGCCGTCGACGCCGTGTACGACGCCGTGGCCGCCAATGACTTTTCCCACTTTGTCCGCTTGGGGCAAGAGCAATAGGAGCGCTTGTTCCTGCTGATTAGGAAAGAAGTGATTGACATGGCAGATTCCAAGGCAGAATATCCCGCTCCCGATTGCCTGGCGCCCGCCGCGATCGAGGCCAAGACCGAGGCCGCCGGCGTGACCAAGGCCAACCTGCCGGTCGCAAAGGCCTTTCTGTTGGCAATGTTCGCCGGCGCGTTTATCGCCTTCGGCGGCCTGTTCTTTACGGTGTTCTTGAGCGACAGCACGCTGGGCTGGGGCGCTCAGCGCGTCGTGGGCGGTCTGTGCTTTTGCCTGGGCCTGGTGCTCGTGCTGGTGTGCGGCGCCGAGCTGTTTACCGGCAATTCGCTTATGGTCTGCGCACTCAAGAGCAAGAAGATCACCCTGGTTCAGATGCTTAAGGCCTGGGTCGTCGTGTGGGTCGGCAATTTTGTCGGTGCCCTGTTCATCGTCTTTTTGGTGTACATGGCCGGCATCTATAAGCTTAACGGCGAGGCGGTCGCCAACTCCATGGTGAGCGTCGCCGCCGGCAAGGTGACGATCGACTGGGTGACGATCTTCTTCCGCGGCATCCTGTGCAACATCTTTGTGTGCCTGGCCGTGTGGATCGGTACCGCCGGTAAGACCGTGGTCGATAAGGTTGTGGGCATTCTGCTGCCCATCGCCGCCTTTGTGGCCTGCGGTTTTGAGCACTGCGTCGCCAACATGTACTTTTTGCCTATGGGTGCCGTGATGCACGCGTGCGGCTATGGTGCCGACGTCGCCGGCGCCGATGCGCTCAACGCTGCGGGCATTGCGTTTAACTTGTCTGCCGCCACGCTGGGCAACATCGTGGGCGGCGCGGTTCTGATCGCGCTCGGCTACTGGTTTGTCTACGCCAAGAAGTCCGAGGCGTAATAAGCTGGAATGACGTACGGGCCTCCCGAGGGGCGTTTGCCTTTTGGGAGGCTCTTCGTGTCTTGCTGCGGTAGATGCAGCGGGCTTTGCGTCGCGGCAGCTGGTGGCAGGGCTGTGGTGCGGCGGGGCATGAACCCCTGAGCTGGAAGGAATAATCGAGATGGCATCGAGAGCTATGCATGACGGTCGCTCCGTGGTGACGACATGCGGGGGATGCTATGCCGATTGCGCCTTTGCGGCACGCGTTGAGGACGGTCGCGTGGTGGCCGATTTGCCGGTGCCGGGACATCCGTGCGCGGCGCGTGCCCTGTGCGCCCGCGGGCGCCATCGCCTGGCAATGCCGTTTGACGAGCGCGACCGGATTTTGCACCCCATGCGACGCCGCTGGGATGGCTCGGGGTTTGATGCGATTACCTGGGACGAGGCGTTTGCTCAGATTGCCGAGCGTCTTTTGGGAATTGTTGACGAGCGCGGGCCCCGTGCGCTGGGCATGACACTTGGTGTGCCCTCGTTCGACCGCTACTGGGCCTATCGCTTTATGCATGCGCTGGGCTCGCCCAACGTGTACGGTGCCGATGGCGCCTGCGAGGTAAGCAGACTTACCGGTTGGGAGCACAGCCTGGGCTATAGCCCCGCCTCCGACCTTGCGCATACCGACTGCATCATGTACCTGGGGCGTTCCATTGTCGATTCGTCGACGATGGGGGCCGTTGACGCGCTCAACGATGCGCGCCGGCGCGGGGCGAAGATCATCGTGGTTGACCCCCGGCGCAGCGGCTCGGCCGCGCTTGCCGACCGCTGGCTGCGCGTACGTCCTGGATGCGATCTGGCGTTGCTGCTGGGTATCGCACATGTGCTGGTATCCGAGGACCTGTACGATCACGAGTTCGTGGACCGCTACGCCACAGGCTTTGACGAGCTGGCGCAGGCGGCCAGTGCTTGGACGCCCGAGTGGGCCGAGTCGATGTGCGACGTGCCGGCCGCAGAGATTGTCGCCACGGCGCGCGAGCTAGCTGCCGCCGCGCCTGCCGCTGTGGTGGATGCAGGCTTTCATGGTGGCATCGGCATCGCGTATGCCAATAGCACCCAGACCGCGCGCGCTATCTGCTTGGTCGATGTGCTGCTGGGCTGCATCGGGCATGAGGGCGGTGCCCTCAACCCGCCCACGCCGCTTGTGTTGGGCGATTTGGACCCTACGCGTTTCGCGACGCCGTCGATGCCGCGTGAGCCCAAGTTGGGGTCCGAACGCTATCCACTGGTCGATCCGATGCGCGGCCTGTGCACGACCATCGGTCAGTCGATTCTTGCCGGCGATTTGCGTGGGCTCATCGTCTATGCCAGTAACCCCGGTGCGGGCTATGGCAATGCACAGGCTTGGTTGGGTATTTTGCAGCAGCTCGACTTGCTCGTGACGATTGACATTCGCTGGTCCGAGACGGCGCGCGCTTCCGACTTCGTGCTGCCCGACGTGACGTATCTGGAGGCCGACCGCGGTGTAGGCACGGTCGTGGGCGCTAACGATGCGCGCGTGTTCTACCGCAACGCTGTGCTGCCCGTGCAGCATGACGACACACGTCCCGGTCGGGAGATTTTTGCCGGTCTGGCGCGGGCGTGTGGCGTGGGCGAGTACTTCCAGTTTACGTCTGACGATCTGGCGGCTGCCCAGGTGGAGCCTTTTGGGATTGATCTGGACGAGCTCAAGGAGCGCGGCTGGGCCGACACGGGTGTTGCGTTGCCGTCGCGTACGGGCGAGCCGGCGATTCCCTTGGATGGCGGCAAAATTACGCTGGCAAGTGACGTATGGGGGCGTGCCGGCCTGGGCCGTGTACCCGACTGGATCGCTCCCATGGTGGAGCCTGGCCCGGGGATGTTTCGCCTCATTAGCGGCAACCGTCCCTTTGAGTCGCACACCTCGCGAAGGCTTGCAGCCCAAGGTGCCGCCGAGGCTGGGTCGGACCTGGATGCCGTGCAGATGAATGCCGATGCTGCTGCGCATATGGGCATCGCCGACGGCGAGATCGTCGAACTCGTGAGCGATATGGGCCGCGACCGCGTGCGTGTGGAGACGACGCCGTATCTGCATCCGGCGTGCATCTTTACGTCGGCTGCTCCCGGTGGGCGCGCATTGGGTGCTGAGAGTGGTGGCCGGCAGGCCCTGGGCGTCGGGCCGCTCGACCACACACCGCTGCGCTGGGACCCGTTGACGGGTGCCGCGCTTACTCAGGAAAACGCCGTTCGCGTGGAAAAGATTGTCGCGCGCGGGGATAATGACGAGTAATTGACTCAGCTGATGTATTCGACTGATCCACGTTTCTTTTGAAAGGCTGCACATGAGCGATAGCCAGAACATGTCCGATGAGGTGCGCGACCGCCTGCGCGCCATTCCTTCCGTCAACGAGCTGCTTGCCGAGTGGCCGGTGGTGAAGGCGGCGGGGGAGACCTGCGACGCGGTGGTCCAT
>CAJMBB010000157.1 GCA_905211615.1 uncultured Collinsella sp.
CAGACGCGCCGCCGCGGTTTGCGTTTGTGCCGTATAATGACCGTTACCTATGACGCGATACAAAAGAAAGGTGTTTGCCCATGCAGGCACAGAAGGCGGAGGGAACCCGCGACCTTATCGGCGCCGAGATGCGCGCCTGGCAAAAGATGCAGCAGATTGCGGCCGGTGTGTTCGAGCCGTTTGGTTTTAAACCCATCGAGACGCCCGCGATCGAGCAGGTAGATGTGTTTGTCCACGGCATCGGCCAGTCGACCGACGTCGTGCGCAAGGAAATGTTCCGCGTGTTCAGCGGCGCCAACCTGGAGCGCGTCTTTACCGAGGGCACCGACACCAAACTCAAGCCCAAGCAGCGCCTGGCACTTCGCCCCGAGGGCACGGCCGGCGTGGTGCGCGCCGTCGTCGAGAACAACCTGGTGCCCCAGGGCTCCACGCCGTTTAAGGCGTACTACGCCGAGGCCATGTTCCGCGGCGAGCGTCCCCAGAAGGGCCGCCTGCGCCAGTTCCACCAGGTGGGCATCGAGTGGCTCGGCGCTCCAGATCCGGCGGCAGACGCCGAGTGCATCATCATGCTCATGGAGTTCTACAAGCGCCTGGGCTTCGATCTTTCCAAGCTTCGACTGCTCATCAACTCGATGGGTGACGCCCAGTGCCGTCCGGCCTATCGCGAGCAGGTTAAGCAGTTCATTCTCGATCACGCAGACGAGATGTGCGATGAGTGCCGCGAGCGCGCCGAGCTCAACCCGCTGCGCGCCTTCGACTGCAAGAACGACCACTGCCGCGAGATCATGGCCGAGGCCCCGCTGATGGGCGACAACCTGTGCGACGAGTGCCGCGAGCACTACGAGCAGGTCAAGCGCTATCTGGATGCCGCCGGTATCGAGTATGTCGAGGATCCCACCCTGGTGCGTGGTCTGGACTACTACACCCGCACTGTCTTTGAGGTCGAGGCCCCTGGCGCCGGCGTCGGCTCCATCGGCGGCGGCGGCCGCTATGACGGCCTGGTCGAGCTCGAGGGTGGCAAGCCCACGGCGGGCGTCGGCTTTGCTGTCGGTTTTGAGCGCGCCCTGCTGGCCCTGCAGGCCTTTGGCAGCGATCTGGGTGCCGAGGAGGCCCCGTGCGTCTATGTCGCCAACGCCGGCAAGGAGCTGCGCCAGAACGTCTTTGCCATTACGCAGGAGCTTCGCGCCGCAGGCATCGTGACCGAGGCCGACTATCAGGGCCGTTCGCTCAAGGCCCAGTTTAAGCAGGCCGATAAGGTAGGCGCCAAGCTCATCTTGGTCCTGGGTGGCGACGAGCTTGCCGCCGGCAAGGTCAAGGTGCGCGACATGGAGAGCCATGAAGAGGTCCTTGCCGATCTGGCCAACGTCGTCGAGGCGGTTCGCGAGCGCCTGTAGCGCATCTTTTTGAGCTGTGGACCCGCTAACACGTCCCGCTTGCGCCGAGCGATTGTTACGGGGGTGTTTCGCATTTATGCGGAATGCCCCCGTTTGTGTATGCCGTCCACCGAGAAATACGACCATTTAGAGCAAAAACCCTTGCAATGCAGAAAATACTTTTGTGTGGTAAAGCGCAATCAGTGTCGAAAGTATTTCTCAAGCGCCTATAATGAATACCGCATGTTACGTGCATAGAAGGAGGAATGGGAGGAAACGTGGCTGAGAACCTAAGCAACCAGTCTGTACCCGAAGCCGCGGCGCGCGTCGCTGCCGTGGTCAACCGCCTCGTTAACCGAATCGGCTCGAATGCCGAGTCCAGGGAGCGTCTCGCCGAGATCGAGATCCCCGAGGAGCTGCGCGACAATCTGGCGTTGTTCCTGCGCCTGGAGCGTCGTGTGCTTAGCGAGTATGATCCTGAGATCGCGGACCTGTTCGACAAGATCCTGTCGGCCGAGATTGTGGCCAATGCCGGCAACCCCGGTACCCGCGCTGCCGACGAGGCCGTCGACGAGCAGGGCGTGCCCACTGCCGATGAGTCCACCGCCGTGGCATTCCGTGAGGTCGTCGATCTGATCGACAGCCTGCCGCTTGATAAGCAGCAGGTCATCGTTCGCGCCTTTACGAGCTTCTTCCACTTGGCAAACCTGTCGGAGGAGAACTACCGTGTGGCGCAGCTGCGCGAGCGCGAGGCCGGCGCATCGACCGATACCGAGGTCGATCCCGCCAACGAACTCACCGTCGCCTATCACCAGTTGGTAAACGAGATGGGCGTCGAGGGCGCCAACGAGCTGCTCGGCAAGCTTGAGTTCCACCCTGTCTTTACCGCACATCCCACCGAGGCCCGTCGTAAGGCCGTCGAGGGCAAGATTCGCCGTATCTCCAACCTGCTGGAGGAGCGTCCGCGTCTGGGCGGCTCCGACCTGGTGGAGAACGAGCGCCATATGCTGCAGGAGATCGACGCCCTGGTGCGTACGAGCCCCATCGCGCTCAAGAAGCCCACGCCGGTCGAGGAAGCCGATACCATCATCGACATCTTCGATAACACGCTGTTCGACGTCATCCCCGTTATCTATCGTCGTTTTGACGACTGGGTGTTGGGCGACAAGGCCGGTACCGTGCCGCCGCTGTGCCCGGCGTTCTTCCATCCCGGCAGCTGGATCGGTTCCGACCGCGACGGTAACCCCAACGTCACCGCCAAGGTGAGCCGTGAGGTCGCCGCCAAGTACTTCACCCACATGGTGCTCAAGCTCGAGGACAAGTGCCGCCGCATCGGCCGCAACCTCACGCTCGAGGCCACCTACAGCAAGCCTTCTGCCGAGCTCATCAACCTGTGGAACCATCAGGTCGAGATGAGCCCTCGGTACACGGCCCGCGCCGAGTTGATCTCCGAGCACGAGCCGCATCGCGCCGTCATGCTCGTCATGGCTGACCGTCTGAACGCCACTGTGCGCCGTATCACCGACACCATGTACCACAGCGCCGATGAGTTCCTGGAGGACCTGCGCGTCGTCCAGCGCTCGCTGGCCGCCTGCGGTGCCGTCCGTGCTGCCTACGGCCCGGTCCAGACCATCATCTGGCAGGTCGAGTCCTTCGGCTTCCACATGGTCGAGATGGAGTTCCGTCAGCACTCCGTGGTGCACGCCCGCGCCCTCAAGGATATCCACGAGAACGGTATCCATGGCGACCTGCAGCCCATGACGCGCGAGGTCATCGATACCTTCCGTGCTATCGGCTCCATCCAAAAGCGCTACGGCAAGAAGATGGCTCACCGCTACATCATCTCGTTCACCAAGAGCGCCCAGCATGTGGCCGACGTCTTTGAGCTTGCCCACCTGTCCTTTGCACACGAGGAGGATGTCCCTGAGCTCGACGTGATCCCGCTGTTCGAGCAGCTCGAGGACCTCGAGGGCTGCGTCGACGTGCTCGACCAGATGCTTACGCTCCCCGTGGTGCAGAAGCGCCTTGCCCAGACCAACCGCCGCATGGAGGTCATGCTGGGCTATTCCGACTCCTCCAAGGATGCCGGTCCTACCACGGCCATGCTCGCGCTGCACTCCGCGCAGGAGCGCATTGCCAAGTGGGCCGAGAAGAACGATATAGACTTGGTGCTCATGCACGGTCGCGGCGGTGCCGTGGGCCGTGGCGGCGGCCCGGCCAACAAGGCCGTGCTGGCGCAGCCCAAGGGTTCGGTCAACTGCTTCTTTAAGCTCACCGAGCAGGGCGAGGTCATCTTTGCCCGTTACGGCAACCGCACGCTGGCTCAGCGCCATGTTGAGTCCGTTGCCGCCGCAACGCTTTTGCAGTCGGCCCCGAGTGTCGAGAAGACCAACACCGAGACCACGCAGAAGTTCTGGGATATGGCTGAGAAGCTCAACGCTGCAAGCCACGAGCGCTATCTGGACCTGCTGAACACCGAGGACTTTACACCGTGGTTCTCGACCGTGACGCCGCTGACCGAGGTCGGTCTGCTGCCGATCGGCTCGCGTCCGGCCAAGCGCGGTCTGGGTGCGAAGTCACTCGACGACCTGCGTACCATTCCGTGGATCTTCAGCTGGAGCCAGGCGCGCATTAACCTGGCCGCTTGGTACGGCCTGGGCACCGCCTGCGAGCAGCTTGGCGATCTTGACCAGCTCAAGGCTGCCTACCAGGAGTGGCCGTTCTTCCGCACCTTTATCGACAATATTGAGATGTCGATCGCCAAGACCGATCAGCGCATCGCCAAGATGTATCTGCACCTGGGCGATCGCCAGGATCTGTCCGAGAAGGTCTTTACCGAGATGCAGCTCACGCGTAAGTGGGTCCTTGCCATCGTCGGTGATGAATGGCCGCTGCAGCGTCGTCGCGTGCTCGGCTGCGCCGTTCGCGTGCGTAACCCCTACGTTGACGCCCTGTCCATCGCCCAGGTTCGCGCCCTTCGTGAGGTGCGTATGAACCAGGACGAGATGGCCGAGGAGAAGAAGGCCGAGTACATGAGCCTGATTCTTTCGACTGTGACCGGCGTCTCGGCAGGACTGCAGAACACGGGGTAATCGATAGCCCTGTAGTCGTCCGGGCCCGCCATTAGTTTACTTTTAGGCACGTCCTCAGACATGCAAGAAGCCCTCGCTGCGCACTTCGTGCGGCGAGGGCTTCTTGCGTCCT
>CAJMBB010000158.1 GCA_905211615.1 uncultured Collinsella sp.
AAATTATCAAGGCAATTATCTACGGTATCGTGGAGGGCATCACCGAGTGGCTGCCCATCAGCAGCACAGGACATCTGATCCTGGTGGAGCGTCTGATTCCCTTTCAGGAGACCAGTGAAGGCTTCTTCGATATGTTTGATGTTGTCATTCAGTTGGGAGCTATCCTGGCGGTAGTCGTTCTGTTCTGGAACAAGATCTGGCCTTTTTATATGAAGAAAAATCAGCAGACAAAAAAAGGTGGTATTGTAAGATCTAAAAAAGATTTTACGGTAGGAAATGTGGCACTGAGCATGGATGCTTTCTGGATGTGGGTGAAGATCGTTGTAGCATGTATCCCTGCGGTCGTTTACGGCCTGCTGTTTGATGATGCGGTGAGCGAAGCCTTCAAAAAAGAGATCGGAACCAGTGGAGTAACGGTCCAGGTCATCGTGGTAGCAGTTATGCTGGTACTGGTCGGTGTATTGTTTATCGTGATCGAGAACTGGCGCGCGAGCAAGCGCGAGGAAATGGCCGTTGCCGGTTCGTTTGGTTCGCGTGCTGTGGTGTCGGGTGGACGTCCCGCCGGTGCGCACTTTGCGGCGCCCCCCACGGCTACCGCTGAGGATGAGGACGATGACGAGAATCTGGACTTTGGTTCCATCGCCACGCTCGAGGACCTCAGCTGGAAGACTGCGCTGGGTATCGGCTGCTTCCAGGTGCTTTCGCTGGTGCCTGGTACGTCTCGCTCCGGTTCTACCATCATCGGCGGCCTGCTTTTGGGCTGCACGCGCTCGGTGGCGTCTAAGTTTACGTTCTTCCTGGCTATTCCCGTTATGTTTGGCGCGAGTGCGCTCAAGCTGGTCAAGTACTTCATCAAGGGCGGCACGTTCGGCACCAACGAGATCGCCATCTTGGGCGTGGGCTGCGTTGTGGCCTTTGTGGTTTCGCTCATCGCCATCAAGTGGCTCATGGGCTTCGTCCGCCGTCACGACTTCAAGTGCTTCGGAGTCTACCGCATCATCCTGGGCATCGTAGTGCTCGCATACTTCTTCGTTCTGGAGCCGATGCTCGGCCTCTAACTTAGTCGACGCTGCGCGGCGGCCAGGGCGACAACTTGTCATTCAAAGGGGGTGGCATGACCAAAAGGTCTATGCCGCCCCCTTTTCATGCCAATTTGTTCGCCCTGGCCGCCGCTCGCTACCGTTGCCATGACATCGGTGGCTCCGTGATTGGTACATTGGGGTCAGGTTTCTTTGCACCAACGTGGTGCAGACTAACCTGACACCTTTGCGCCAAATCCGCTGGGGCGGACCTGACGGCGGCGCACGGAGTCGTGGTGTGATTTGCGTCGGTGTCCGCGCGGCTCGGTATACTGGTACGGCTCAAACTATGGCGCTGCCCGCAGGCGCGCCGTCTGTCAGATGAGGAGTCGCCCATGACCCAGCCCTTGCCCTGGGAAAAGAACGCCGCGGTACCCGTGCCGCCCGCGCCGGAACCCGTGCCGCTCGATGCATACACCGCCCCCGCTGCGCCGGAGCCCGAGCTCGTTCCGCTCGACATCTATGACGCTCCCGCGCCGGCGCCCAAGCCTATCAAGCCGCTCGTCGACATCGACAGCCTTAATCCCGCCCAGCGCGAGGCGGTCCTGTCCACCGAGGGCCCGTTGCTGGTGCTCGCCGGCGCCGGCTCGGGCAAGACCCGCGTCTTGACCTTCCGCATCGCACATATGCTCGGCGACCTGGGCGTTAAGCCTTGGCAGGTTCTTGCCATTACGTTTACCAACAAGGCTGCGGCCGAGATGCGCGAGCGTCTGGCGGCACTCATCCCCAGCGGCACTCGTGGCATGTGGGTGTGCACCTTCCATGCCATGTGCGTGCGCATGCTGCGCGAGGACGCCGACCTGCTGGGCTATACCGGTCAATTCACCATCTACGATGACGACGACTCAAAGCGCATGGTGCGCGACATTATGCAGGCGCTCGGCATCGAGCAAAAGCAGTTCCCCATCAACATGATCCGCAGCAAGATCAGCTCTGCTAAAAACGCCATGATCGGGCCCGAGGACATGCTCAAGAGCGCCGATAGCCCCAACGACAAAAAGGCCGCGCAAGTCTACCTGGAGCTGGAGCGCCGCCTGCGCGCCGCCAACGCGATGGACTTCGACGACCTGCTCGTGCGCACGCTCGAGCTACTGCGCACCCGCCCCGAGGTGCTCGACAAGTACCAGGAGCGCTTCCGCTACATTAGCGTCGACGAGTATCAGGACACCAACCACGTCCAGTACGAGATCGCCAACCTGCTGGCCGCCAAGTACCAAAACCTCATGGTCGTGGGCGACGACGACCAGTCCATTTACAGCTGGCGTGGCGCCGACATCACCAACATCCTGGACTTTGAGCAGGACTTTAAAAACTGCAAGACCGTCAAGCTGGAGCAGAACTATCGCTCTACGGGTCATATCCTGAGCGCCGCCAACGCCGTGGTGCGTCACAACTCGCAGCGCAAGGACAAGCGCCTGTTTACGGCCGAGGGCGATGGCGAGAAGATTCAGGCTTTCCAGGCAAGCGACGAGCGCGACGAAGGTCGCTGGATTGCCGGCGAGATCGAAAAGCTGCATGCCAAGGGTACAAGCTACGACGATATCGCCGTGTTCTACCGCACCAACGCCCAGTCGCGTATCCTCGAAGATATGTTCCTGCGCGCGGGCGTGCCCTACAAGATCGTCGGCGGCACGCGATTCTTCGACCGCGCCGAGATTCGCGACGTCATGGCCTACCTCAAGATGATCGTGAACCCGGCCGACGAGATGAGCGTCAAGCGCGTCATCAACACGCCGCGCCGCGGCATCGGCTCCACCTCGATTCAAAAGATCGAGCAGCTGGCGCGCGACAACCGCTGCTCGTTCTTCCAAGCCTGCGAGATCGCGTGCGCCGAGACGGGCATGTTTAGCGCCAAGGTCCGCAATGGCCTGTCGAGCTTTGTGTCGCTGGTGCGCGAGGGCCGCCGCATGGACGGCGAGCTCAAGGACGTTGTCGAGATGATTGTCGACAAGACGGGCCTGCTGCAGGCCTTTCGCGCCGAGGGCACCATGGAGGCCGAGAGCCGCGCCGAGAACATCCAGGAATTCCTGGGCGTGGCCGCCGAATTTGAGGAGACGCACGAGGATACCGAGGGTACGCTCGAGAGCTTAGAGGAGCTGCGCGCGGCCGGTGTTGCCGACGTGCCTGCCGGCGCCGAGCCCGAGCCCGTCGTGGTGAGCGCACCTGCGCCCGAGCCGGGACCGTCTGCCCCGGTATCCTCGTTTGAGGCGCTCGTTGGCGCGCGTGATGCCGCAGGTTCCAATCCGCTCGATAGCCTAGCCGCCCCGGCGCTCTCGCCGCAGGATGCCCTGGCTGCCGCCATTGCGGGCAACGCGTATGCCGCGCCGACGGAGATGCCGGCGGGTGCCGTGCATGCCGACGAGATCGAGCGCACCTACGGTCCGCTCACCTGTAAGGCGCTTCCTGCTCTCATGGAGTGGCTGGCCCTGCGCTCCGACTTGGATTCCCTGGCCGGCGAGACGCATGCCATTACCATGATGACCATCCACTCCGCCAAGGGCCTGGAGTTCCCGGCGGTGTTCGTGGCCGGCATGGAGGAGGGCATCTTCCCGCACGTGCACGACTTTGGCGGCAGCGATGATCCGGGCAAGCTCGAGGAGGAGCGTCGCCTGGCCTACGTTGCCATCACGCGTGCCCGTAAGCGCCTGTTCCTGACCTATGCGGCCACGCGTCGCACCTACGGCTCGACCTCTGCCAACCCGCGCTCTCGTTTCCTCAACGAGATTCCGTTTGAGGATATCGAGTTTAGCGGTATCGGTTCTGCCGGTTTTGAGGGCACGGGCTGGGAGAAGCGCGGCGACCGTCACGGCACCTTTGGCTCGGGCATGGGCTCGGATATGTATGGCGGCAAGGTGTTCGGTTCGCATACGCGCTCGACCGGCGGTTCCGGTTCGCGCGGCGGATCGAGCTTCGACGATTTCTTTGGTGGCAGCACCTATGGCACCGAGCGCCATCGCGGGGTTTCGCCCGACGCCGGCCGTGTTGCCTCGACCTTTGGTTCGGGCGCGCCGCGAGCTAAAAAGCCGTCGTCCAAGGTGTCGCCGACGGTGGAGCGCAAGGTCGATCGCGCCAGCGCGTCACAGGACTTTGCCGCGGGCGATACCGTGAGCCACAAGACCTTTGGCACCGGTACCGTGATCTCGGTCGCCGGAGACATGATCGAGGTCCAGTTCGAAAAAACCGGCCAGACCAAAAAGCTGATGAAAGGTTTTGCACCGATCGTCAAGCTGTCGTGATCCCGGCGGACCTGGGCGGGCGTATGGGGCAACATCACCTGCTCGGACAGTCCTGCGCAAGACGGAGGCCACATTAAGTGGCCTCCTTTGCGTGCGGAACTCGCGATCGATGTTGCCCCATACACCCGCCCAGGTCCTTGGGTAACGTTGCTGGACGAACATC
>CAJMBB010000159.1 GCA_905211615.1 uncultured Collinsella sp.
GCCGAGTTCGCGATCCCCGGCCTTGACGACGAGTTCCGCGTCATCGTGTCTCCGTGGATCCTCTCCTCGCTGATCACCGATCGCCTTGCCGCTTACTACGAGACGGTCACCAAGCACAACCTCAACTACCGTCGCTACTATCACCAGTTCGACTACTAAGAGCAAATAACGTTTGTGTAATTGGGCCTCGCTCCTATATGGAACGGGGCCTCGTTTGGGTTGGAGAGTAATTATGAGCTATCCCCAGCTTGCCGTCATGAATGTCAGCCATCGTTATTTTGACCTTGAGGAGTTCTTTTCTTCGGCGTCGGCTTCGGGCTACACGTGTTGCGAGCTTTGGACCGGGGCGATGCATCTGTATGTCGATTGCCATGGATACGATTCGCTCGAGCAGGTGCGGGAGCTATCACAGCGGTATGGGGTTCGGATTGTGGGGCTTTGTCCCGAACAGAACAACCCCAAGCCGTGGAATATCGCGGCGCGCGGGAATGAGGCGCGTGCCCGCACGCTCGCGTACTTTAAGAACGTTGTAGATATCGCGGCGGAACTTGGAGCCGAGCAGGTCATGGTCTCGAGCGGCTGGGCATTTTTGAACGAGCCGATCGAGGACGCGTGGGGTCGCAGCGCCTCGATGCTGCGTGCGATTGCCGAGCATGCGGGAGAGTGCGGCGTGCGACTGGTGCTCGAGGCCCTACAGCCGGTTGAGTCGATGATCGTGAACTCGGCGGCCGATACGAAACGCATGATCGAGGCAGTTGATCATCCGGCACTTAAGGCATGTCTGGATTTGGGCGCTATGGCGGTGGCGGGGGATACCATCGACGATTATTTCGATCTGCTTGGCGATGATGTCGCCCACGTGCATTTTGTCGATGTTGCGGCAGATGGCACGACGCATCTTGCCTGGGGTGACGGCGACCGCGATATGCGCGCCGACCTGGATAGGCTGGTGGCGCGCGGCTATCGCGGAGTTGTTTCGGCCGAGACCTATGACTGGCGCTATTTTGCCGACCCCGCAGCTGCCGATGCGCAGGTAATGGCAGAGTATCGTCGTGCGATTGGCGTCTAGGTGGGGTTGGGTTGCGACAATCCGCTCCTATGTTTCCAGATGAATACGGTGTGAGCCGAGGAGGACGATTCTCCCCGCAAGCACTCTAGTATGCTAAAGTACCCAGAAGACCGGCGGAGCTATGCCGGTCTTCTGCTCTATATGAAACACAGCATGAGGAGGCTCACCAGATGACGGCCACACCGTGGGGATTCCGGGACATATTGCCCGAGGAGGCTCAGGCGCGCGAGGAGATCGCATATACGGTGAAGGGCTGCTTTAGGGAGCATCATTACCTGCCGGTCGAGACGCCACTGCTCGAGGACAAGGGTTCGCTCGAGGAGGGCGGCCGCATTGCGGACACGCCGTTTAAGCTCTTTGACGATGATGGCCGCCTGCTGGTGGTCCGTCCCGACAACACATTGCCGATCGTGCGTCTGGTTTCGACCCGCATGCGCGCGGCCGACCTGCCCCTACGCCTTCGCTACGAGGCGCCGGTGGTTCGCGAGTGCCAGCGCAATGCCGGTGGCTCGCGTCAGTTTACACAGCTGGGCTTTGAGCTTATCGGTGCGGGCGATACCGCGGGCGATGTCGAGATCGTCTCGCTCGTGGCCGAGGCCGTGCGTAAGCTGGCACTGCCCGATGCGCGCATTATCGCAGGTAGCGTGCGTCCGTTTAAGGAACTGCTCGCGGCGTGCGAGGATCGCGAGCTGGCCGCCGAGGCCCTGCGCTGCGTGCACGCCAACGACTTTGTGGGCCTCGATGCCCGCGTGGCGGCAAGCACCGAGTCCGATGCCGTCAAGGCCGCCATTAGCGAGCTGCCGCGTCTGCACGGCGGTGCCGAGGTGCTCGACCGCGTGGATGCGCTGCTGGAGGCCGCCGGTATCGTCGCGCCGCTGACGCGCGAGCTGCGTGCCCTGGTTGAGGGCCTGGCACCCGAGGACGCCCAGGTGCTGTCGTTCGACTTCTCTATCATGAACTCTTTCGATTACTACACGGGCCTGGTCTTTAAGGCCTATGCCGGCGGACTGCCCGATCCGGTCGGTTCGGGCGGACGCTACGATTCCATCTTTACCGGCGCATTTGGCGACGGTATCGAGGTGCCGGCGGCGGGCTTCGCCTTTTCGCTCGAGCGCCTGGAGGCCGCGCATACCTCGGCCGAGGACGCTGCTTCCGATGGTGACCATGCCGTGGGCCGCGGCGCCGAGGGTCCACTGCGCATCGCCGTGCCCAAGGGCTCGCTCAAGGCCGACACGCTCGACGTGCTCGAGGCCGCGGGCTTGGACGTCTCTGAGCTGCGCGACCCCGGCCGTCACCTCATCGTGCGCGGCCGCGACACGCGTGCCGGCGAGGGCACGGTCGGCGATATCGAGTTTGTCATCGTGCGACCCAGCGACGCGCCCGCCTTTGTGGGCTGCGGCGGTGCCGACTGCGGCATCTGCGGCTGGGACTCGCTTATCGAGGCAGACCTCAACCTGCTGCAGTTGGTCGACCTGGGCTACGGCCTGTGCACCTTTATCGAGGCGGAGCCCGCGTGGCGCGCCGGCCAGGCCGAGCGCAACTATGCCCGCCGCGGGTCGCTTCGTGTGGCCACCAAGTACCCGCGCATCGCGAGCGCCTGGTATGCCGAGCGCGGCGTGAACGCCGACATCGTTTCGCTGCACGGCAACATCGAGCTGGGCCCCATTGTCGGCATGACCGACCGTATCGTAGACATCACCGCCACGGGCGCCACGCTGCGTGACAACGACCTGGTTATTACTGGTCGCATTATGGACTGCACGGCCCGCTTCTTCGTCAACCCAGGTGCCGCGCGCTTGGATCCGCGCGTTCGCAACTTGGCCGATCGTCTGGCTGCCGCCGTGAAGGACAAGCATTTTGAGCCCGTCGCGGGCTCGGCACAATAGCGCGAGCACGCACGGGCACCCCAACCTCCGGGCTGCGGGTCGACTGGCGCCGCCGCCCGGCCTCTCGTTTTCCAAACGCAACCTCGACCGATAGGGGATACCGATATGAAGACCATCAAGCTTGCTCCCGGTGAGCGCCTCGTTACCAACCAGCTCAACCGCAAGGGCGTGCTGCCGCAAAACATCGTCGACGCCGCCCACGATATCGTGGCCAACGTGCGCGCCAACGGCGATGCCGCGGTGCGCGATTACTGCCAGCGTTTTGACGGTGTTGAGTTGCAGAGTTTTCGCCTGCCGCAGGAGCAGATCGATGCCGCGCTCGAAGGCCTCGATCCGGCCTTTGTCGCCGCGCTCGAGAAGGCCGCGCGCCAGATTCGCGAGTTCCACCAGCGCGAGGTCGAGCAGAGCTGGTTTACCACGCGCCCGGACGGCACGATGCTCGGCGTTAAGGTGACCCCGCTCGCTGCGGCCGGCATCTACGTGCCGGGCGGCCGCGCGCAGTATCCCTCCACGGTGCTCATGAACGCCATTCCTGCCAAGGTTGCCGGCGTTAAGCGCGTGGTCATGGTGACCCCGCCGCAAAAAGATGGCCTGATCAGTCCCTATACGCTCGCGGCAGCCAAGCTCGGCGGCGTGGACGAAATCTATATGGTGGGCGGCGCCCAGGCCGTGGCCGCGCTGGCGTACGGTACTGAGACCATTCCGCGCGTCGACAAGATTACCGGCCCGGGCAACGCCTTTGTCGCCGCGGCCAAGCAGATTGTCTCGGGCGACGTGGGAATCGACATGGTTGCCGGCCCCTCCGAGGTCTGTGTGCTGGCCGATGCCACGGCCAAGCCTATGGTGGTCGCTGCTGACCTGATGGCCCAGGCCGAGCACGATCCGCTGGCAGCCTGCTATCTGGTGACCTGCGACGAGCAGTTTGCGCGCGAGGTCGAGGCGGGTATCGACATTCTTGTGGCGCAGTCCCCGCGTGCCGAGATCACGCGTGCCTCGCTCGATAACGAGGGCACCATCGTGGTGGCCGCCGATATGACTGCTGCCATCGAGGCGGTGAACACCGTGGCACCCGAGCACCTGGAGCTGCACTGCAAGGACGCGATGGGCCTGCTTGGCGGCATCCGCAACGCCGGTGCCATCTTTGTGGGCGCTTGGAGCTCCGAGCCGCTCGGCGATTATGTTGCCGGCCCCAACCACACGCTGCCGACCGGCGGCACGGCCATGTTCTCCAACCCGCTTTCGGTCGAAGAGTTCGTCAAGCACTCGAGTGTCATTTGCTATACGCCCGAAGGCCTGCTCTCCGATGCTCCCGCTACGCAGCGCCTGGCCGAGGCCGAGGGCCTGTGGGCGCACGCGCTTTCGGCCGCACTGCGCCGCCGCGTGCTGGAGCAGGGCGAGGATGCCGTGAGCGCCGAGTCGCTGGCCGCGGCCGACCTGACCAAGGTCGCCTGGCCGGATGACGCCGTGGCGACGGTCGCCGAGGGCGTGGACCTGGCGGCTGTAGGCGCGGG
>CAJMBB010000160.1 GCA_905211615.1 uncultured Collinsella sp.
CCTATACGCCGCACCATTTGAGATTAAAGCTCCCGGCAACGGGGGCTTTTCTTTTACGTAAGCACTGCATGGATTCGAACCTCGGTCGAGGCGCGGGCGTAAAGAAAACGCGGAGCGTTTTTAGCCCGCGGGCGAGCGCGCCGGAAGGCGGGCGAAGCCGGTGCGGATCCGCGCAGCGGATGCGCGGAATCCTATACGCCGCACCATTTGAGATTAAAGCTCCCGGCAACGGGGGCTTTTCTTTTGCGCCAGCTTGAGTGCTTTCGTCCAAAGGGACGATTTCCTGTCGACTCGTGTAAGATTCCGAGTAGGTGTCGCGGCCCATCCGCGACCACTCCTTCTCTCAACGACCGATCAGGGTGATACTTCGTGGCAGAGCGTCCGACATACAAGCTCAGGTTTCTCGATCCCAAGAAGCGCTTTCCGGCGATGCCCGAGCAGCCTGCGGGACGCTCATATGGCGTGGTCTGGAAACTCTTTGGCGAGGACCAGCATGAATCTTGTTATGTCGTCGAATTCGTTGGCAAAAGTCATGTGTCGCTTTTGGGCTACGTAAGCGTTTCGGGTGAGGTGTACAAGGTGGACCGCCCCGTCAGCGAGGCTCCGCTGCCCAACGATCCCGACATGGAACTGGTCCTTGACGAGTCGGATTCCAGTATTGGTGAGATTATGGTAAGGGAAGCCAGCGGTGCAATGCGCGCGTGCGCGCGAACCGTCGGCTCTCCCGAAGGCCCCATGCGCGAGCAGTCCGATCACGAGACATGGAATTCGGCCCGCTCCCTTCCTTACAGCGAGTTCATGGCATCGATGTTCCTGCGCTACGTGATATTTGCCAACTCCGAAAGCGCTATTGCGAACACGGCGGGCGTCGACGGTCTCGATGCGGACATGCAAAACGTTGTCGACAAGATCAAGCTCGTAAAGTTGCCTGAGCCGGTCGAGGTGTTTTTGGGTTTTAACGCGTCACCGCTTCCCGATGCTATCGAGACGCTGCTTTACCGCGTTGACCATGCCGAGAATCCGAGCGGTATCGAGCGTTATGCCGCCGCCCTTATGAGCGAGGTCGACTTGCCCCGCCTGCGCACCATCGCTGCCAAGTCCGAGATGAGCTTGGCTCGCATTGATCGCTCAAAGCTTTTCTATCTCAATTTTGATCGTAGCCTGCTGGGCCAGGACGAGATTGACATGCTGCTTGCAATAGAGTGCCGTCTCAACCGCCTTTCCGGCATCCTTGAGCGTATCGGGGCCGGATTGGCCCCCGCGGCCTCGTCGCCGAGCCTTGAGGGCTGCGCACTCTTTGATTCGTGGCATATCGCTAAGACGACCAACGATGTTCCCCGACTGCTCGATACGGCCTCGAGCGATAACCCGTGGGCAAAGCCGGGAACGGTTTCGTGCCAGCCGGGCGGCGAGTGGGACGTGCGCACCCGTTTTGCGCGAATCGTTGAGGCGCTTAACGTGGTCACGCGGCTCGACTATACCTATCGAGTAAACGTTGCCGAGGGGATTATGCTCGTTCGGTTTGGGCAGTTTGTCGTTGATGCCATGCCGCAACGTGAATACGACGCTCAAGATGACGCTTGGCGCGAGCTGGACGAGGACACGCGCGCGATCTGGGGCGCGGAGCACGATGCACGTGTGGCGCTCACGCTTGCGGCAGCGTGTTTTGCCGCGGGCACCTGCATCACGCGCTGCTATGTGCAGATTGCTGCTCCCGACAGTGAGCAGGGCGAGCGCGTTGTCGCAACATATGTCTTTGGGCGCGCGGCCTATCTGGCCGATTGCGTGCCTGTCGCCAAGGATCTTGAGAGCACGGACATGGACGATATGCCGTGCAAGCGCATGCTTGAGGCGTATGAGTCAACCGCTCCGGAGACGATTGAGCCTGCGGAGGTTCATGCTCGTCCGCGTGATGACCATCGCACGCTGCCGCCGGCGCTGCGCGATCTGCTGCTTGCCGATACGGCTGACGAGTTGGAGGTCATGGAAGAGGACGACGACCCATACGTGGCCCGTGTTGTTGAATTGCGCGAGCAGGCAAAAGTCGACCGTACAGGTGCTTTTGAAGGCTTTTCCCGTCTTGTCGAGGAGTTGGAGGCTAAGTGCGCCGTCGCCGAGCTTTTGGCGGCAGGTCCGGTTCAAACGCAGTTTTGCGATAACCAGCTGGTGCGCATGGTGCTACCGGTGTTGGAAGAAGACCGCTCTGTGCGAATCCTTCGTGCGCCCGATGCGCTGTACTTTGCCCAGCACGAGATCTGCAGCTTTTACGCCGAGCAAGAGGACTTTGAACGGGCGCTGCCCGAGGTGCGCCATCTTTACGATCTGGCGCGCTCGTCCATGCAATCGCACTTTGCGCTCATCAACGTGCTTGCGCGTCTGGAGCGCTTTGACGAGATTATCGAGGTGGCGCGCCACGGCCTACGTATTGCCAGCGATCGTTCTGCAATCGGCTACCTGTTCTATCGCTTGGCGTTTGCCTATTGGAATTGCGATCAGCTCGACCTGGCGCTTGCTTGTTACCGTCTGGTGCCGCGCGGTGAGGAATCGGGCAGCAGCGCGCTGGAAGAAATGCAGGGCCTCATGAACGAGATGGGCGTCAGCGAGCCTCCGACGTTCGAGGAAGCGGTCGAGACCATCCGCAAGGCTGGACTCGAGCTGCCGCCAGTGTCCGCCGTGACGAATCAGCTGGCAGATGCCGCTGTGCAACTGGTCGACAACGGCTTCTTTTTCCTGGCACGCGGTTGCATCTTCCAAATGTGGCGTACCATGGGTAACGACGAGCTCGGCTCCCTCAACCGCTCGCTGGGGTAGGGGCGATATAGAGGGGCCGCACCGCGCTATTTGTATCGGCGCGGGCGGGAGGACCCGGCAGGATCGGTAAGGCATAAAGCCGCCGAGCCTGCTAAAACTGTTAAACTCTGCTAAAGTTGCTAAACTTTGTTAAAGTTGTTAAAACTAGCAGAGGAGGGCAGAATGACGAAAGCTGTTAACCCCTTTAAGCCAACGGCGGGCATGAATCCGCCTGAGCTTATCGGACGGGACGCTGTTTTGGATGACTTTGCCGAGGCTCTTGAGAATGGTCCTGGTGCCCCCGATCGACTCATGCGCATCTCGGGCGTCCGAGGCACAGGTAAAACGGTGCTCCTTAATGCATTGGGTGACCTTGCACGCAAAAAAGGATTCGAGGTCGTTGACGTTGCCTCCAATGCTGGTTTTTGCAATAGAATCCTCGAGGCTCTGCAGCGAAACGTTCGTCTTGAATCAATCTCGATTTCCCCATCGATTTTAGGGGTCAGCCTTGGCTCCATGGAGATGTCGAAGTCGGCCTCTCATCTGGGCGAGGCGATGTACGATGCTGCGAAGCGCGGTGGTCTGCTCATTACGCTCGACGAGATCCAGGATGCCTCAACTGAGGAAATGCGCGAGCTAGGCAATGAGATGCAGCTCTTGATCCGCCAAGGAGCGAATGTCGCTTTCGCTTTCGCCGGGCTGCCGACATCGGTAGATGGCGTGGTGGTGGATGATACGTTGACGTTCCTTCAGCGAGCCAAACATGTTGAACTTACTCGTCTTTCCGATTTTGAAGTTGGCGGATCGTTTGAGGATACGATGAGACGAGCGGGCAAGGAGCTCGACAAAGGTGCCGCTGAGCTATTAACAAAAGCTTCGGCAGGCTATCCCTTTATGGTCCAGCTGGTCGGATATTACGCTTGGCAGGTTGCTGCGCGCAGTGGGGCGGAGAGCGTGAGCGAAGAGGCGGCTCGTAAGGGTATCCAGGCGGCTCTTGATAGCTTTAATGCTATGGTGATTGCCCCAGCGCTGCGCAGGGTGTCGGAACGGCAGTTTCAGTATCTCGCGGCGATGGCTCAATGCGAGGGCGTCGATATCGCCAACGGCGATATCGCCAAGAAGATGGGTTTGTCGGCGAACAAAGTTGGGTCATATCGCAAGCGTCTGATCGATGCGGGGTTGATTGAGCCCGCGGGCTATGGCTGTGTTTCGTTTGCAATTCCGTACATGCGCGATTATCTGTTGGAGACCGTTCGAGAGGACTAATAAAGAATGGGCTGTCCGCGCTGTCGCTGGGGCCGTCCTTGTATCTTTGTCTCAATCTGTAACATCTGGAGGGGATTACGGCCTGCAGATGTTACAGGTTGAGATGATTGACTGAGACGTTTACTGGTAAAAGAGAGGTAAAAGAGGAAACGCCTCAAAATTCCCCTTGCCCATCCTTGGCTGTTTGGTTACTATAGAACGGCTGTTACGGAGAGCTGACCGAGAGGCCGAAGGTGCTCGCCTGCTAAGCGAGTATGCCCCAAAAGGGCATCTGGGGTTCGAATCCCCAGCTCTCCGCCAGTACGAGTTTGAAGAAGGGTCCCATTTGGGCCCTTTTTTATTATCAAGAAGGGGGTGCGGACAGAAAGTTGGACCGCGGGGCGGTCCGGACTGGAGGTTCGCA
>CAJMBB010000161.1 GCA_905211615.1 uncultured Collinsella sp.
CCACTAATACCTTGCAAGCCACAGCCTCGCCTATCCCTCAAACGAAAGCACGCGGGCCAGATCCAGGTCCTCATAGCTGTCGATAAAGATATCGCAGTTGGCGCGAACATCGTCGCGCTTCATGCGGCCATGCGGGTCATAGATGCCCACGCGCTTAAAGCCGGCGGTGCCAGAGCTCTTAAGGCCAAAGACGGCGTCTTCAAACACCCATGCGCGTTCGAACTTGTGCCCGTGGCGCTCCTCCAGACGGCGCAGCGCAAGTTCATACACATCCGGGAACTGCTTGGAGCGTCCTGCCTCGCCCGTGGTGGTCACAAACTCCATGTAGGCATCGAGCCCGGCACCAGCGAGCGCAGACTGCACCAGCTCGGCCGGCGTGGACGTGGCAACGCACATGGCAATGCCCGCCGCCTTCACCTGCTCCAAAAAAGCCAGGAGCCCCTCGCGCGGCGGCACCTTGGAGTACCCATCAATCAAAATCTCGCCCAACTCGCGATACAGCTCCTCGCCATTTGCGCTAATGCCCCATGTGTCGTGGTAGGCCTGGCATTCGTCCTCCAGCGAAAGATGCTCAAACTGGGCAAAATCGTCGACCGTCACGGCAACTCCGTGGCGATGCAATAATTGGGGCTGGGCGTAGCCCCATACGGGGGTGCTATTAACCAGCGTGCCGTCGCAATCGAAAATAAAAGCAACCTTGGGAGTGGCGGTATGGGGCATAAACGAACCTTTCGATGTCAAATGGTAAACAACCTGCTAAAAACGTTTTACCAAACGTCAGACTAACAATTTTGAAACCCTAATTGGTAAAACTGTCAAGAGTTTTACCACGGCAATTCTGCCAGTGGTATAAACATGTCGCTTACCGATTAAACGCCCCAGCAAATCCGCTTTCGTCCATAAAACTAACGCACAGGTGTTATCGTAGTTTCTGCCGAAAGTTCCACCGAGCACGCGAGGTGGAACGAATCATAGAACTATCGCCGTCCCTTCGATTCGTGCAGCCTTGGACCTTTCGCATCTAGTCACCAAGGCAACACGCTGCCGCGTCATGATGGGATCAAACGTGAGCGAAAAAAAGCTAAAGCCAGCAACCAAAAAGCCCGCAACCCGCAAACCGGCTCCGCACGCACCGGAGCTCTCCAAGGACGATGTCTACCTGTTTGGCATTGGCATGTGGGAGCGCAGCTGGGAAAAGATGGGCGCGCACCCCGACACGCAGAACCGTACGCGCGGCTGGCGTTTTTGCGTTTGGGCGCCCGACGTTAAGAGCGTCCATGTCATTGGTGAATTTAACGACTGGGATGAGCAAGCCAACCCGCTGGTGCCCGTGCATACGAGCGCTATTTGGGAAGGCTTTATTCCTGGCGCCGAGCAGGGTCAACTCTATAAGTATCTCATCGAGACAAACGAGGGCGAAAAGCTCTACAAGGCCGATCCGTACGCCTTTAAGGCCGAGTGCCCTCCGGGAACGGCAAGCGTGCTGTGGACCCTCGACGGCTACCAGTGGAACGACGCGGCTTGGCTCAGGCGACGTGCCAGCCATAACCACATGTCGCAGCCGCTCAACATCTACGAGGTTCATATTGGCTCGTGGAAGCGCCACGGCGACGCGCCGCAGGGCGAACCCGACGAGTACGGCAACTACCCCGGCCCCATGGACCCCTTCCCCGCGCAGCGCGGCGAGTTTTACACCTACGACGACCTGTCGGTGGAGCTCGTGGACTACGTGCGCGACATGGGCTACACGCATATCGAGGTCATGCCGCTTATGGAGCATCCCTTCGATGGCTCCTGGGGATACCAGACGACCGGCTACTACGCCGCCACGTCGCGCTACGGCAACCCGCAGCAGCTCATGCACTTTATCGATGCATGCCACGAGGCAGGCATCGGCGTGATCATGGACTGGGTGCCCGGCGGTTTTTGCGCCGACTCCCACGGCCTTGCCACCTTTAACGGCCACATGCTGTTTGAGCACGAGATTCACCCCAACTGGGGCACGCACAAGTTTGACTTCGCCCGCGGCGAGGTCCGCTCCTTCCTGGTCTCCAACGTGCTGTATTGGCTCGAGAACTTCCACGTTGACGGCATTCGCATGGACGGCGTGTCCAGCATGCTGTACCTCAACTTTGGTATCGACGACCCCGGCCAAAAGAAGTTCAACAAGTACGGTACCGAGGAAGACCTGGACGCCAGCGCGTTTATCCGTCAGGTCAACTGCGCTGTGGAGGCGCACTATCCCGACGTGATGATGATGGCCGAGGAGTCCACCGCGTGGCCGCTCGTGACCTACCCGCCGCAGGACGGCGGCCTGGGCTTCCACTACAAGTGGGACATGGGTTGGATGAACGACACCCTGCACTACATGCAGACCGATTTTCCGTGGCGCCCCGGCAACCACGGCCTGCTCACGTTCTCCATCATGTACGCCTTTACCGAGAACTTCATTTGCCCGCTGAGCCACGACGAGGTCGTGCACGGCAAGTGCTCGCTGATCGGCCGCATGCCGGGCGACTGGTGGCGCCAGTTTGCCGGTCTGCGCACGCTGGCTTTCTACCAGATGACGCATCCCGGTGCAAAGCTCAACTTTATGGGCAACGAGATCGGCCAGTTTATTGAGTGGCGCTACTACGAGTCCATCCAGTGGTTCCTGACCGAGGAGTACGAGACCCACCGTCATCATCAGGCGTTTATCAAGGCGCTCAACCACCTGTACACAGGCGAGCCCGCCCTGTACGAGCGCGGCTACACCGACGACGGCTTTACCTGGATCGATGCGGACAACTCCAAGCAGTCCATCGTGAGCTTTGTGCGCCAGGGCGAGGACGTCGATGACGACCTAGTGATCCTGATTAACTTTGATCCAGCGAGCTATGAGAGCTTCCGCGTGGGCGTGCCGCGCGAGGGTGACTGGGAGGTCATCTTTGATTCTGACCGTCCCGAGTTCGGTGGCAGCGGCTATGCGGGCGAGGAGCCTTACACCTGCTCGAGCGAGCCCTATCCCTGGAACGGGCAGATGGACTCCATCGAGATCAAGGTACCCGGCCTGGCAGGCGTGGTGCTTAAGCGCCGCGGCCCCAGCAGCTACAAGCCGCCCGTGGTCGAGGAGCCCAAGAAGGCGACGCGCAAGCGTGCGTCCTCGGTGAAGCCCAAGCCCGCAGCTGCCAAGAAGGCTCCTGCCAAGACCAAGGCTACGACGACCAAGGCCAAGGCTGCCGCAAAGCCCGCTGCTAAGGCCGCAGCTAAGAAGCCGGCTGCTAAAAAGGCCGCTACCAAGGCCAAGTCTGCTTCTGTTAAGCCGTCTGCCAAGGATGCGTAACAAAGCCGTTACAGCTGTAATTACCCGCCCCGCGTGGGCGTAGGATACATGTCATAACCGTTCCGGGAGAAACATCCCCGGGGGAAAGGGACGTATGAATAAGATCTTCGACAACAAGCAGGAGTTTACCGAGCTCTATCGCGACGCCGTCATGAGCATTAGCGGCAAGAGCGTCGAGGCCGCCAGCGACCTGGACCGCTTTAACGCCCTGGCCAAGCTCGTGGCCGAGAAGGCGCGCACCGTTGCCACCAACAGCGACGCCCGCGCCACCGCCGAGGGCAAAAAGCGCGTGTACTACTTTTCGATCGAGTTTTTGATCGGCCGCCTGCTCGACAACTACCTGCTTAACTTTGGCGTGCGCGACATGGTCGCCGAGGCGCTCGACGACATGGGCTTTGACCTGTCCGTCATCGAGAACCAGGAGCCCGATCCGGCTCTGGGCAACGGTGGCCTAGGCCGTCTTGCAGCGTGCTTCCTAGACTCCATGGCAGCCGAGGGCATTGCCGGCTACGGCAACGGCATGCGCTACCGCTACGGCCTGTTTAAACAGGAGATCGTCAACGGCAGCCAGGTCGAGGCCACCGACGAGTGGCTCACCCACGGCTATCCCTGGGAAGTCCGTCGTCAGGATAAGGCCGTAACGATCAAGTTTGGTGGCCGCGTTGAGGGCTTTGAGGAGAACGGCCGCACGTTCTACCGCACGGTGGATACGCAGGACATCCTGGCCGTTCCTTATGACATCCCCGTTGTGGGCTATGCCGGCGAGACCGTCAACAAGCTGCGCGTCTGGGCCGCCGAGCCGGTCGAGGAGCACTTCGATCTGGAGGCCTTTAACCGCGGCGACTATGCCCTTGCCGACGCCGAGCGCGCCGAGGCCGAGGCCATCAGCGCCATCCTCTACCCCAACGACGCCGGCGAGCACGGCCGTCTGCTGCGCCTGAAGCAGGAGTACCTGTTTGTCTCGGCCGGCATCTACAGCCTGCTTGACACCTTTGAGAAGGAGCATGGCGAGAACTGGGAGCTGCT
>CAJMBB010000162.1 GCA_905211615.1 uncultured Collinsella sp.
TGGCCTTGTGGATGGCGGGGTTGGCGGGGTTTACAAACTGGCCGGCGATAATGCTGTTAGGAGTCTCCTTCTGCAGCTCCTCGGCCTTGGCGATGGCGCCCTTCATGCCCTTGGATCCGTCGGTGAGCACGAGCTGTGCGCCATATGCCTGCATAAGCTTGCGGCGCTCGACGGACATAGTCTCGGGCATGGTGATGATCACCTTGTAGCCGCGGGCCGCCACCGAGGCGATGCCGACGCCGGTGTTGCCACTCGTGGGCTCGATGATGGTGTA
Source organism: uncultured Collinsella sp. (assembly GCA_905211615.1). Lineage (GTDB taxonomy): Bacteria > Actinomycetota > Coriobacteriia > Coriobacteriales > Coriobacteriaceae > Collinsella. The sequence goes on from CAJMBB010000162.1 coordinate 275, forward strand.
GTCGCCGCCGCGCACGAGCTTGCCGGCCTTCTCGGCCTCGTCGATCATGTTCTTGGCGACGCGGTCCTTGACGGAGCCGGCGGGGTTGAAGTATTCCAGCTTGACGAGCACGCGGGCCTTGAGGTCCTCATCGGCCTCAAAGTGAGTAAGCTCCAGAAGCGGGGTGTGGCCGATAAGCTGGTCGATGGACGTGTAAACATTGCTCATGGTGAACCTCCAAAGTGTTCAAATGGCTGGATACCGTGTGGTTTTACGGTGTGTGTAACAGCTAAACCCACAAACCTTATAGGTTGTTCGTTTTGCTGTTGGCAAGCATAGTAGGCACTAAAGCCTAGTAATGCAATAGGAAATAAAAGATTATTACGAGTCGATTAACCATCTTGACGGGAATAGGTATTTTCAAAGCCAATTTTTCGGCTAGAATTTCTACGGACTAAATGACCGAAAGGCAGCACTATACATGTTGGTTTCTACTAAGGGCAGATATGCCCTGCGCGTTATGGTCGATCTGGCCGAGCACCAGGCGGCCGGTCGCATCCCGCTCAAAGAGATCGCGGCGCGACAGGGGATTTCCGAGAAATATCTCGAGAACATCTTGGCTACGCTAGTACGTGCCAACATGCTCTCGGGTATGCGTGGCAAGGGCGGCGGCTACGTGCTCACGCGCCCGCCCGAGCAGTACACGGTGGGCGAGATCTTGCGCCTGACCGAGGGCAGCCTGGCGCCGGTCGCCTGCCTGGATGGCGACTGCAAGGGCTGCTCACGTTCGGATGAGTGCCCCACGCTCGACGTGTGGAAGAACCTGGACAAGCTCATCAACGACTATCTCGACGGCGTGACGCTCGATCAACTTGTCGCTCCCAACCATGGCTACGACTACGTCATCTAACCCACACCTGCATTTGGGGACGGGGTAGAAATGGTAGATTCTCTCGTCCTTTGAGACTTGGCAAATAAGAAGGCCGCCCATTTTTGCGATGGGCGGCCTTTGTTTTGGGTCGATATGACGGTTCGTATTGAACAGCTCTAGCCCTCGGCGATGCTGTCGAGAATACTGCGCATGATGGATACCAGGATGCTGCCCATAAAGGCCGATCCAAAGCCGGCGATGGAGATGCCCGCGCCCAGCAGATTGACCGACAGGTAGCTGGCCAGCTCGAGCATAAAGCTGTTGACGACAAGCTGGAAAATGCCCAGCGTAATGATCGTGAGCGGTAGCGAGATGACCGTGAGGAACGGCTTGACGAGCGAGTCGACGATGTTGAGGAACAGTCCCACAAAGGCGAAACAGACCCAGGCCTCGGCGAAACCGAAGGGTTGGATGCCGGGGACGAGGAACGTGGCGATCGCGATGGCGATCGAAGTAAAGAGCCAGTTAAGCATAAAGCGCATGGCGTGAATCCTTTCTTGCGCCGGGGTTGCTGGCGTCGCGTGAAGTGGCTTACGGCGGCGACCTGGATGGTTGCGCGGGCGCGCCGCGGTGTTTGGGCGCCTATTGTCTCAAATATTCGTGGAGCTTACGTGCGCATTCGGTTTCTAAACGGCGTTCGTCCTGAAAAACGCGCCGCTGGCAGAGAGTCTTGTCGCTTTAGTTTGGTGGTGTGCTAAACTGCTACGGGCAAAAGCCACAGGCGTTGCCCTATTGCATAGAACGGGCGAACGATGCCCGATGTCAGTATCAACTTCGATGCCTTTTGGCGGGTTTGGCGGTGATCGATGAATATCGAGAACATGTTTGACAAGCCTGATGTCAAGCAGCTGGTCCACGCATTTAGCCTTTTGGACGACGAGAAGGATATCCAAGCGTTTTTGACCGATATCTGCACGCCGCGCGAGATATGCGATCTTTCGCAACGTCTGCAGGTTGCGCGTTATCTGGATGAGGGCGAGCCTTATGTTGAGGTTCAAGCCCGTACTGGCGCTTCGTCCACCACGGTGAGCCGTGTGTCCAAGGCGCTCAACGGCGAGTACGGTGGCTACCGCAAAATCCTCATTAAGCTGGAGGACGGCGAGTAGGCCGCGCCATAAACGAATTGTACAAAACCGCTCCTCCGGGGGCGGTTTTTATATGCCCGCAATTGGCTGGTGCGTTGGGGTCAGGTTGCTTTGTACCAAAAGATGGAGCTGCGGTGGCAATGTGTCCGCTTGGGCGGGTAGGATGGATGCATTGATTATTGCGAACAGTTTGAGCGGAGGACCATGCCTGTTCGAATCTATACCACCAATGCCGGCACGGATTTGAGTGATGCCGAGTCGGCGCTGCTTGCCGACCTTGTTGACTGCCACGGACGTGCCGTGCTGCTGGCACCTACGTTTGCCGAGCTCGACCTGTGCCGTCATGATGCGGCGGAAGCCGGGATTTCGCTGGGTATCGACTACAAGACGCCTACATCGTGGCTTCGCTCGCTTTGGGAGCTTTTGGGCGACGGGCGCGGTTTCGTCGACAACCTGCAGCGCCAGATGCTGTTCTCGGACATGGTCACGCGTCTCGACGATGCCGACCTGCAGCCGCTTTCGCGCAGCCAGGGCACAGTGCGCATGCTCGCGCGCATGGCCCGCGACGTGTTGCCGGGCGTTGCGGGGACGGGTGCCGAACGATGCCGTGGCGACAACTGCCAGCCTGAGCCAAAAAGCGATGCCGAGGCTCGTGTGTTCGAGCTTTTGCGCGCCTACGCGGGCGGTTTGGACCGTCGAGATATGGTTGAGCCCTGCGAGGCAGCTGACATTATGACCAGTGTCCTGGCCGATAGCCTGCCGGCGTGCACTCGCGCCGTATGCGTGCGCGGTATCACGTCGTTTACGCACGGTCTGCTCGAGCTGCTGTCTGCCGTGGCGAACAATGGGGGAGAGGTCGTCGTGCTGCTTGCCCGCGAGCAGGCGGCGATGCGCGAGGAGCTTGCCGCGGCATTTGATGCCCGCGATGTGTTGTTTGAGATCGCGCCGCTAGGGGAGGGTGTCGGCGCGTCTGATGCCGCTTGCGGGACCGCCGCTCAGCCTGCCTTTATTGAGGTCGCTGGCCCCCATGCCCGTGCTCATGCTTATGCGGACGCAATTGATGATCTGGTAAAAACGTGCCGGGGTTCCGAGGTCGACGGCGCCGCGACGCCTGCCGACCCCGTGCGTGTGCTTGCCGTTTCTGCCCGGGCGCCCCAGCTGTTCGGTGAACTCGCTGCCCGTTTGGCGGCACGTCATATTGCGGCCGAGACAACCGAGTTCACGGCGTTTTCCCAATCCATCGCGGGCAGGCAGTTCACGGCGCTCGCCAATCTGATCGAGCGCATGAAGGCCGCCGACGAGGGCACCGCCTCCAAGACCGAGTGGTGGCCCGCGCCGGAGCTTACCGACTGGATTTACAGTCCGCTTTCGGGTGCCGATGCCGCCAGCGCGCGCACCTTCGACAAGAACATGCGCCTGTCGCGCGGCAAGACCACCACGGCCGTCAAGAGCCTGCTGCAGAGCGTGCAGGGCCAGGTCAGGGGCACGCGCAAGGCCGCCAGCGATGATAACTGGTTTAAGAGCGTGCCGTGCGTGGTCTCGGACGTGTTCCAAGCGCTGTGGCGCGACAAACCCGTGACGGCGCTCAAGGCAATGCTCGCCGTCGCCGAGGCGTTGCCCGATCGCGCCCTTGGAGGCCTTGACGGTCAGGCTCGTCGCCAGGCGGAGACCGCCCTGCTGCGACATGTCATCGACATCCTTATGAACGATGCTCGCGCGCTCGACGTGTCGCAGGCCGCGACCGTGTCCGTGCTCGACGACGTTCGTACCAAGGTGGACACGCGCAGCACCGCATACGATTACGAGACCTACGAGGTCGACCGCGCGCCGCGCGCCCAGGTGCGCTTTACGTCGCTTGCCGATGCGGCAGCCCTGCGCCCCGACAGCTACGATGCCGTGCTGTTTGCCGACGTCGACTTGGACAGTTATCCGCTCTCGCATGAGGAGGGCCCGCTGGCCACGCTGACGGCCGAGCTGGGGCGCAGCGGCGTGACGCTTGAGCCCGCGGCCCTGCTGCGCGTGCGCTTTGGCCGCGCGATGCAGGCGGC
>CAJMBB010000163.1 GCA_905211615.1 uncultured Collinsella sp.
CGGAACTCGTATCAAGTTAAGGACCAGGGGTCCCCGTTACCCGAGCGCTTCTGTGCTAGTTGAATTTGAAGATCTTTGAGGCAAGACGGTATAGGCCGAGTGTGGTTTTGTCTCCGGCCCGTCCGCGCAGATTGGTGAAGAACCCGACCACGCCGTAGCGGGCACGACGATACATGCGCTCGTCGTAGGCCTTCAAATCATTCCACAGCGTCTTCAGGCGCTCATCGGCACAATCTTCCTCGGAAAGCTTGGTGAGCACCGAGCAAATCGCCATCATCATGGTGAAATAGCCCATCATGTACGAGCGCAGACGCGACGACTCAACATCGCTGTACAGGTGGTACGACTCCATCATGATGCGCGTCACACGGAACTGCTGGTCCAGACGCTTGACCATCGTGGCCTCGTTGACACTCTGGCCCTCGCGACCGATAAAGTAGCGATAGAGGTCGATGTCGGCGTAGTACATGGTCTTGCAACGCGGCAGCGGCACGTAGGCGTAGATGTTGTCCACATAGAACGTGTGCGGCGGCATGGGAAGGTTGGACTCGCGCAGCACATCCGTGCGATAGCACAGGCTGTGCATGAGTAGGTTCTGGTCCAGGCGGAAATGACCGATCTGATCCCAGGAAAAGATCTTTTTGCGCGGCAGGGCAAATTTGTAGCCAATAGCGGTATGCGTGCCCTCGTAAACCTTCTCGTACACGTAGTTCGAGATAAACAGGTCAACGCGCTGGTCACGCTCTTCAAAGCCACGCAGAATCGACAGCATAGTCGAAAGAGCCGCAGCATCGAGCCAGTCATCCGAGTCGACGACCTTGTAGTAGGTGCCCTGTACCTCGCGCAGACCCGAAAGGACGGCAATACCGTGGCCGCCGTTCTCCTGGTGCACCGCGCGAATGATACCGGGATAACGTGCCTCCCACTCGTCGGCCTTATCGGCCGTCTCGTCCTTGGAGCCGTCGTCCACTACGATAATCTCGATATCGGTGGCGTAATTGCTCCCCTCCAAGATGGAGGTGATGCAATGGTCCATGTCCTTGGCGGCGTTATACGAGGGAATACCGAATGTTATGACTTTATGCATGGCAGGCGATAATCTCATCCGAAAGATCGAGGGCGGAATTGGTCACAGCGTCCATATCGTAGTAACGATACTCGGCCAGACGACCCACCGGGTGGAAGTTCGTCAGGTTCTGGACGCGCTCAAGATAGCGCTCATAGAGCTCACGGTTCTCGGGCTCAAGAATGGCGTAGTACGGCGTCTCGCCCGAGCCGGGCGTATAGGCCTTGGAATACTCCTTCATGATGGTGGTCTTGCCGGGCAGGATCTGACCGGTCATGTTCTTGAACTCGGTAATGCGCGTGTAGTCCTCGCTCGTGGTGTAGTTGACGGTGCCCACGGGCTGGAACTGGTCCATATCGAGCGTCTCGAACTTCATGTCGAGCGTGCGGTACGGTAGCGCGCCCAGATCGAGATTGAACAGCTCATCGAGCGGACCGGTGTAGACGATCTCGCCACCATAGACCTTGCCGTCGATCTTGACGGTAGTCTCGTCGATTTCAAAGAGATCACGGGCGTCCACGTCGCAGAACACGTCGATCAGGTCGTGGTCGAGCATGTGCTCAAAGAGCGCCGTGTAGCCCTCCTGCGGCATGCCCTGGAAGGGAGCTTGCGGGAAGTAGCGGTCATCATCGCCCACAAAGACGGGAACGCGGCCGGTGATCGAGGGATCGATCTGATCGGGCGTCTGGCCCCACTGCTTCATGGTGTAATGCAAAAAGACGTTCTCGTAGACGTAATCGGCGACCTCGGCAAGATCCGGGTCGTTCTTCTTACGCAGCTCCATAATGGGCACCTTGACATCCTTGCCAAAGGTCTCCACGAGCTTCTGATACAGCTCCTCGCCGCGCTCGTCACCAAAGGCGAGCTTGAGACTCGCATGGTTGAAGGGCACGGGCATAAGGGTACCGTTGATGTTGGCGAGCACCTTGTGCTGATAATCCGTCCACTTGGTAAAGCGCGACAGGAAATTGTGCACGCGCTCGTTAAAAGTGTGATAGATATGCGGACCGTACTCGTGGATCAGGATTCCGGCCTCGTCAGTGCAGTCATAGGCATTGCCCGCAATGTGGCTACGGCGCTCCAAAACGGCAACACGATAGCCGATGGTCTCGGCAAGACGGCGGGCGCAAACGGCACCGGCATATCCAGCACCGACGACAATCATGTCGTACGCGCCGGCGTTAAAGCCTTCAGGCAGGCCTGAGGTAATCTGCATCGATACTCCTTGTCAAAAGCCACGGGCTCGTTAGCTGGGCTTTTCTCGAACATTCTTCGAGACATATTTATCAGAGCGATTATAGCGCTAATGCGTCCTATAATGAGCTTGCCACACAAGGAAAGCTCAAGCACCGCGGCGTACATAATTGAAAGGTAAACCCGCTAGCAGCGGGTTTATTCGTGAACAGCCGGGTGCCTGGAGCTTAGCGAAACGCTTGTAAGGAGTAACATGAGCGATTTCCTAAACCGTATGAAGTCTGCCGCCAAGGCCGACCTTAAGACGATCGTCCTGCCCGAGGGCGAGGATCCGCGCACTATCGTCGCGGCCACCAAAATCATCGAGGAGGGCCTGGCAAAGATCGTCATCCTGGGCAACCCCGACGAGATCAACGTTCCCGGCGCTACCGTCATCGACCCGCGCAATGCCGAGAAGCACGAGGAGTACGCGCAGAAGTTTGCCGAGCTCCGCGCCAAGAAGGGCGTTACCATCGAGCAGGCTCGCGCCCAGGTGATGGACGCCACCTACTTTGGCACCATGATGGTCAAGATGGGCGACGCCGACGGCCTGGTCTCCGGCGCCTGCCACTCCACCGCCGACACCCTGCGCCCCGCGCTTCAGATCCTCAAGACCGCCCCGGGCACCAAGCTGGTCTCGGCCTTCTTCGTGATGTGCACCGACACCCCGCAGTTCGGCACCGACGGCACGCTGATCTTCGCCGACTGCGGCCTCAACATCAACCCGTCCTCCGACGAGCTCTCCGAGATCGCCATCGCCTCCGCTCACTCCTGGTCCACCTTCATGGGCAACGTTGAGCCGCACGTGGCCATGCTCTCCTACTCCACCATGGGCTCTGCCGGCGGCGAGGTCGCCAAGAAGGTCCAAGAGGCCGTGAAGTTCTGCAAGGAGAAGGCTCCCGAGCTCGCCATCGATGGCGACCTGCAGCTCGACGCCGCTATCGTCCCCACCGTCGCCCAGCTCAAGGCTCCCGGCTCCTCTGTCGCCGGCAAGGCCAACGTGCTCGTGTTCCCCGACCTCGAGGCCGGCAACATCGGCTACAAGCTGGTCCAGCGCTTCGCCGGTGCTGACGCCTACGGCCCCATCTTGCAGGGCATCGCCAAACCGGTCAACGACCTTTCGCGCGGCTGCTCTGCCGACGACATCGTGGGTGTCGTAGCCATCACCGCCGTCCAGGCTCAGATGGCTGAGTAGCGTCCGCACTCGCCCGAAGGCCGTACGGGCTAACCCCTGAAAACGTCCTCGACCAATGAAACGCCCCCGCTCTGCTCCTTCGGAGCTACGAACGGGGGCGTTTCTGGTCTGACGCTCCTATTTGGCAAGGTGTTTTTTAGAATCCATTTTGCGCTCGGCCTCGAAGGCTTGCCTGTCCCAATCGAGCGGAAGTCCGGCCTCGACCCATGCCTCGTAGGCCCTCCTTATGGGCTTGAGCTCCCTTTGGCCCCTCTCCAGCATCGAGATGTACTTCTCGCTGGTGCCCAGTATGGACGCCGCCCTCACCTGGCTGACCTTCGCCGCGCGCCTGGCCGCCACGAGCTCCGAGGCGTCCTCGGGCCTCCTGATCTCGTGCGGGCGCATCAGCGCCCGGTACGCCTCCCTGGCCACGTAGCGCTTGAGGCACCTCATGACCTCCCTGTCGCTCTTTCCCCGCGCCCTCGCCCTCTCGGCGTACTCGGCGGTCTCGGGGTCGCGCATGACCCTCTGCCTCGCGATCTCGTGCAGCGCGCTGTTCGCCTGCCGGTCGCCGCCCCTGTTGAGCCTGTGCCTCACGGTCTTGCCGCTCGAGGCGGGGATGGGGCAGGCGCCGCATATCGCCGCGAACGACGCCTCGGAGCGCAGCCTGCCCGGGTTGTCCCCGGCCGCGACCGCGAGCTTGGCCGCGCTCACGGGCCCGCACCCGTACATCGCCAGCAGCGCGGGGCAGTTCTCCTCCAGGGACGCCTCGATCGCGCGCTCCATGTCGAGCGCCGCGTCGCGCGCCGCCGCCCACAGG
>CAJMBB010000164.1 GCA_905211615.1 uncultured Collinsella sp.
TTCATGGCTTGGTAGCCGATGCTCAAAAACGTGACGCCCACAAACATGTACAGGTCGTTGAGGCCCAGGCCGATCACCGACAGGATGGTGAAGATCGTGAACTCGCGCTTGCGGCTCATGCCCTCGCGGTGGTCGAACACGTACTTCATGCTGAGCCAGTAGTTGACCACGACGGACGTGATAAACGAAACCGTGGTGCTCATCAAAAAGTCGAGGTGGAACAGCTCGACGAGCGCAATGAGCATGCCCCAGTCGATGCCAAAGGAGATAAGACCCACGACGGCAAACTTGAGGAACTGCTTGGTATGAAGTTGTGCCAGCGCCTTGCGCACGTAATCACATCCAATGCGTTGATGAATCGAGCAGGGGATACTTTAGATCTTTTGCAAGGGAAACGTAAGGTCTTTGCCAAGAACTATACGAACTCGTCAAATTTTCAAGAGCTAATCCGTAAACGTTGAAAATTTGCCCGTAAACGAGCGACACCCACGGACGATACTGCGCTGAGTGCGCGTCGTCCGTGGGCGCCGTAATGCTGCAGGGGTTTCGAGCTATTTTGTCTCGTCGCCCTCCAGGAAGATCTTGCGGGTCACAAAGTTGTAGACCATGACAAGCGCGGTGGCGCAGATCTTGGCGATATTGGCCTCGAGCCCCAGACCGGCGTTGAGTGTCAGCACGATACCGTCGTTGAGCGCCAAACCGATTACGGACAGCACGACAAAGATGATGAACTCGCGGCGGCGGCTCATGCCTTCCTTGTGCGCAAACACGTATTTCATGCTTGCGAGGTAGTTAAAGATGAGCGAGATGATAAAGCCGCTGGTGTTGGCGATTAGGATGTTGAGGCCCAGACCGTAGTGGAGCAGATTCATAATGCCAAAGTCGATAACCGTGGCAATGACACCGACGACGCCAAATTTCATGATCTGCGCAAGGAGCTTTTGCATGGTACCTGCCTTAAGCTGGCGCCGAAGCGCCGCGGGGATGACAAACTTAGCAAGTTTAGCCAATCCCCGCGGGTGGTGCTAGGCGCGCTCCTCGATAGCACCGTTTCTATATGCATCGAGCAGCTGGCGCAGGTCCTGGATCTGGCTGCGAATCTTGGCGCCAGTATCGGTGTCGCTCACCATGCGGCGACGGTCTGCTTGGTCAAAACGGTTGGTCTCGCTCTCGATGTCCACGTTGCGCGTGAGTGCCTCGGCGACTGTCGTAAAGGCCCGGTGCGACTTGAGGCGGCAGCCGCGCGAGCTCGAGATGAGCGTATAGCCGGCGATGCCCGTCTTGGGATGGTAAGCGCGGCAGAAGCCGCCATCGATGACCAGTAGCTTGCCCTCGGCGCGGATGGGCTGCTCACCCTTGGTGGTTTTAACGGGCGTGTGGCCGTTGATGATGTGGCCGGTCGGCGAACATGCCATGGGCGCGACGCCAAACTCGCGCATGATGTCGTCGCAGACCGAGGGCGACTTGGTAAGCGTAAAGTATGGGGCCATCGGCTCGACCCAGGTGCTCTTATCGGCGATATAGGCGCGCTCAAAGGTACGCACCAGGCGTCCGCTGGCGGGCGAGTTAAAGCCAATCCACAGGTACCACATCCAGTCGAGAGCGTCGCGGTCGCCCACGCGCCAGGCGCGGCGGGCGATGTGGTCGCAAAAATCGAGATAATCGCGCCCGGCGTGCCAGGTGCCCAGACAGTTCATGCTGCTAAAGGTGCCGTCTTCGTTGAGCGGAACGCAGCCGTGGAAGAGCAGGTTGCCGTTGGCGACCTTGTACATCGAGCCGTGGGAATAGAGGAAATCGATATGGCGATGCAGGTGATCGGCGGTGACAAACTCGGACACGAGCTTGTCGATGATGTGCTGCTCCTGGGGCGTGAGCGTATAGGGGTCCGCCGGGTCGACGGTGGGGAAGTCGTTGGTCGTGAGCGGCCACACGCTGCCGTCGGCGAGCGTGACCGTGCCGGTGTCGTGTTCGATCTTGTCGAGTAACAGGCGGTTGGTCATATCGAACTCGGGGTGGCGCTGGATAATCTGGCCCTCGAGCTTAAAGAGCAGCACGTTGATGGCCTTGATCAGCGGGGTGATGGACTCACCGGCGGTGTAGGTGGCATCGGCAAAGGCGACAAGCTCACGCAGCGAGATACCGTAGTCATTCTCCAAGATCTCGTAGTTGTCGTAGCGTAGGTTGTTGCGCAATACCGTGGCGATGCAGGCGGGCTCACCGGCCGCAGCGCCCATCCACAGCAGGTCGTGGTTGCCCCACTGGATGTCGAGCGAATGGTAGGTGAGCAGGCGGTCCATAATCTTGGCCGCGCCGCCGCCGCGGTCGAAGATATCGCCCACCAGGTGCAGGTGGTCGACGGCCAGGCGCTTGATGAGCGAAGCGAGCGACTCGATAAAGTCGTCGGCGCTGGCGGTCTCCAGGATGGACTCCACGATGCGCTCGTGATAGCGCACGCGATAGTTGTTCTCGTCCGGGTGCGTGTGCAACAACTCGTCGATGATATAGGCGTAGTCGCGCGGGATGGCCTTACGCACCTTGGAGCGCGTGTAGCGGCTTGAAAGCGAGCGAGCGACCATGATGAGCTGGTCAAGCATCGTCTTGTACCAGGTGGGTGAGTCCTCGCGCTGGCTGCGGACCAGCTCGATCTTCTCGCGCGGGTAGTAGATGAGCGTGCACAGCTCGCCCTTTTCGTCAAAGGTGAGCGTGTCGCCAAAGATCTCGTCGACATGTTCGCGCACGACGCCCGAGCAGTTGTTGAGGATGTGCATAAAGGCTTCGTACTCGCCGTGCACGTCGCTCATAAAATGCTCGGTGCCCTTGGGTAGGTTGAGGATGGCCGAGAGGTTGATAATCTCGGTAAATGCGGATTGTTCGGTGGGGAACTGTCTCGACAGCAGGCGCAGATACTTGAAGTCTTGCGGGTTGCGATCGAATGCGACCATGAAACACCTTCCGATGGGGCTGGTAAAACTGATAAACAGCGTCAAACGTTTATCAGTATGCGCCGCTTTTGTTTCGATTTTGCGCCAGCGGCTGAATTGTCGGCTGAACGGTTTGGTAAATCGATTTAGTTGAGGTAGATATGGCGGTTGAGTGGAGACAACAGAGGGTGTTTTCTCAGATATTTATGCGTGGGGTCGGTGGAGACGATGGTGGTAAAGATGTTCGCTATTTTTGGTTCGATTTGGTAAATAGTGGACATATGTACCGTATGTAGGCTCACTGTGCGATAATTTGCGCAGCAATGAGTAAGGAGCCTCATATGAGTGATTTTGTCCTGACCTGTGAATCCGCCGCCGACCGAACCCGTGAGTTCTTTGCGTCGCGCAATATCCCTGTCGTGTGTTTTCATTACGAGATCGACGATGTTGTCTATACGGACGATCTGTATCAGTCGATTACGCCGGACAAGTTTTTTGCCCAGATTGCCGCGGGCGCCATGCCCAAGACGTCTCAGGTGAGCGTGGGTGAGTACGAGGAGTTTTGGGAGCCGTTTGTTGCCGAGGGTAAAGACGTGCTGCACCTGACGTTGTCGTCGGGCATTTCGGGCACGTATGGATCGGCCTGCGTTGCGGCGCAGATGCTCGCGGATCGCTATCCCCAGGGCGGCAAGGTGCGCGTCGTCGATTCGCTGGCGGCGTCTTCGGGCTTTGGCCTGTTGCTGGAATATGCCGCCGACGTGCGCGATAGCGGGGCTTCACTCGACGAGACGGCTGCCTGGATCGAGGAGCACAAACTCAACCTGCACCACTGGTTCTTCTCGACCGATCTGTCGAGCTACCTGCGCGGCGGTCGCATTTCGGCCGCGAGCGCGATCATCGGCACGGCGCTTAAGATTTGCCCGCTTATGACGGTCGATTGCGACGGCAAGCTGTCACCATGTGAGAAGATTCGCACTAAGAAGCGCGCGATTTCCGAGATGGCCAAGACCATGATGGCACACGTGCAGGACGGTGCGGATTATTCGGGTAAGTGCATCATGTCGCACTCGGCGTGCCGCGAGGATGCCGAGGCAGTTGCGGCGCTGATTGAGGAACAGGTTCCGCAGCTTAAAGGCAAGATTGAGATCAATGACATCGGTACTCTGATTGGCTCGCATACCGGACCTGGTACGGTGGCGCTCTTCTTTATGGGCGACAAGCGCGTGGATTAATTTGCCCCATCACGTCGCTGCATGATTGCTCAAACGATAACGGCCCGCCTCACGTTTGTGAACTGCGTCCCAAATCTTGGACGCCCTAAATAGCGACTAGGCCGCGAGGG
>CAJMBB010000165.1 GCA_905211615.1 uncultured Collinsella sp.
GATGCTCGGCTGGGAGCTTCCCGAGCTCTTTGACCGCACCATCGCGGCCATGCAGTCCTTCGCGCCCGACCGCGACACCTTCCAGGCCTAACCTGCCAAAAAAGGGACAGGTTTATTTTGGTATGTTTTATCTGGGAAAACGCTTCCGTTGGACGTTATTCAGCGGAAGCGTTTTCTGTTTGACATGGTGACGTTGGCGAATGGCGGCGCTTCGCGGCAGGCAGCTGTGCTTCGCCGTACCCGTAACTCGGCAAACGCGACGCTAGGACGCGTTCTTAATAATCCATGTCCCCAGTCCGGTCAGCAGCTGACCTGCTTAACCGTTAGCCCTTCTTTTCGAAGCGCGAGAATCGCCTCATTGCGAAGTGGCTTGGAGACGGATTTGAGTTCCGTCGGAGCGCATCCTGCGACACTCTGCACGATTGCCGTGCCAAATTCGCATAGATCTTCCTCGCGAACCTTGGCTGTTGCGCTGGGGCGATAGGGAAGCGACGGCGCACTTTCCATGAGCTGAAGGTATGAGCGAGGTGTTGGGAATAAAACACCGACAACGCTGCCGGTGACATGCGGCCGTGGCCTGGCACTCATTAGATACTCGCGATGGCTGCTCCAGGGATATTCGTCGTATGCCGCCAGTCCTGCTTTTTGTGGATTCAGATGAATGTATCGAATTGCCTCAAGTAAATTTACTTCCGACTTAATGGGCGAATCCCAAAACCGCTCCTGAAACACGTGGCCGATATGCCCCGTCCGCGCATTGTACCTGCCCGCATACGATACGGCTACCGCGTGCATCGCGTCGCTCTTACGGTTGTCCGGATCGTCGATGAGTAGATGAATGTGGTTCCCCATAAGGCACCAAGCGATAAGCTCGATATTGTGTTTGGGGAGGATCGCATCGAGGATCTGAAGCATGGCGATTCGGTCCTCGGTATCGTCAAACAGCAATTGCCCTCCGTTTCCACGCAACGTAACGTGGAAATAACCGGTTGGTGACTTTGAACGAGGTTTTCTCGGCATGGCCCCTCCTTTAGCTTGGATGGGCTGAAGATACCTCATTCGGGGGCTTCGGTTGTCGAGATTCAGTTCACCGACTATAGCTGCTACCTGCCGAAATATAATTGCGTTTTCAAATTGATGCTTTTTAATGGTAATTGAGTAAGACGGGTGCGCTTGCTGTGGATGCGGGCGTTGGTTACGTCGATCTGGACGGCCCTCGCGTGATGTCATCGCAAATGGGCTTCACGCATTTTTACGGCGATAGAAAAATGGTCGGGCGCTCTTAAACAAAACGGAGCACCCGACCATTTACTGATTGTTTGTTGACGTTTGGCCAGATAAAACCTGCCAAAATAAACCTGTCCCTTTTTGGCAGGTTAGTTGAGGGCGGCTTGGGCTAGGCGGGCTTCGGCGGCCTCCTCGGTGACGCCCAAGGCCACGGCGAACTCCTCGATGGAGCGGCGCTTGGCCTCCTTGAGTACGCGCATGTAGTAGGAGCTGGGCTTTTTATCAGCTTCCTCGGCCTGGCGAATGCGGTGCATCATGGTCTTTGCCACGCGGACCGTCTCGGGCGCGCCCAGCTTGAGCTGCTGCTTAAAGTGCGTCTCCTCAAGTGAGCTGTTGCGCTCGGTAAAAGTGTCGCACTCCAGCTCGTCATAGTGGCTCAGCAGGTGCTCGGCATCTTGCTGCGAGATGGCGGCGTGCAAACGGTCGGCCTGCGCCACGGGGTACATGAGGATCGTCTGCGCATGTCCCTGCTTGGTCTCGAGCAGCAGCATGGGCTGCGGCGTGTCGTCCCTAAAACCGACGACGGTGCAGACTCCCTGGCCCGGATGAATGACGTGTTGACCGATTGAGAACATGCTACCTCCAACTTATACGAATTTACGTATGACTAGAATAACACGCTGACGTGCGCAAACCCTTACTTTATGCAGGAAAAGCACACAACTCCGATAGGTAAGAGTATTCGATAACAGACGCAGCTCATTCACACCTTTATGCATTTTCAACGCTTGCATAATCTGCAGGCAGACCGGCATCTTTGAGTGACTCCATACAAGCTGTAGTCAATTTTGTGCATATGCAATATCGATTGGCTTTACCCTGCGACAGTGCCCGTCGCTTGTGATAGAGTGCTACAAACTCTGGCTTTTGCCCTACGAGTGATCAAGAGCTCGGGGGCTTTAACACAAGGAGGATCTATGCCCGAGAAGATTGAAGAGCTGGTACGCGCTGCGCTTGCTGCGGCCCAGGAGGCCGGCGACCTTTCCGCATTTGAACTTGACGATTGCGCCATCGAGCGACCGGCTGACACTTCTCATGGCGAGTGGACCTCTACCATGGCCCTGAAGTCCGCCAAGCTGGCTCACTGTGCCCCGCGCAAGATCGCCGAGGCTGTCGTTGCCCATATGCCCGAGGACCCCGCGATCGAGAAGGTCGAGATCGCAGGCCCCGGCTTCATCAACTTCTACCTCTCCGTTGCCGTCAAGAACGCCATCTTTGGCGAGGCCCGCGAGAAGGGCATGGACTTCGCTAAGTCCAACGTCGGTGGCGGCTTGAAGACCCAGGTCGAGTTCGTCTCCGCCAACCCCGTCGGCCCCATGCACATCGGCCACGGCCGCTGGGCCGCTCTGGGCGACTCGCTCTGCCGCGTCATGGACCACGCCGGTTACGACATCCAGCGTGAGTTCTACATCAATGACCACGGCTCTCAGATGAACACCTTCGGCAACTCCATCAGCACGCGCTATATGCAGCTTGCCGACATCATCGCCAAGCAGGGCGTGGATATCGACGAGGCTCACAAGCTGCTGACCGCCGACCGCGACGCCTTCGTTGCCGATGAGAACGACGAGCATCCCGAGACCCATCCGTACCAGGACAACTTTGCCGAGACCCTGGGCAAGGACTCCTATGGCGGCGACTACATTATCGACGAGGCCGCCGAGTTCTGGCGCACCGACGGCGATAAGTGGGTCAACGCCGATCCTCAGGAGCGCATGGAGAGCTTCCGCGAGCGCGGCTATGTGAAGATGGTCGACAACATGCGCGACCTCTGCCACGCCGTCAATTGCGACTTCGATCGTTGGTACTCCGAGCGTTCGCTGTACGTGAAGGACACCGAGGGCGAGACCGCCGGCACCTCTGCCGTCGACCGCGCTTTTGAGAAGCTCGACAAGATGGGCTACCTCTACACCAAGGACGGCGCCCTGTGGTTCCGCTCCACCGACCTGGGCGATGACAAGGACCGTGTCCTGATCAAGTCCGACGGCGAGTACACCTACTTCGCCTCCGACGTTGCCTATCACTGGGATAAGTTCCAGCGCGTCGACCACGTCATCGACATCTGGGGCGCCGACCACCACGGCTACATCGAGCGCGTCCGCTGCGTCGACCACCACGGCCACGTCGCCCGCATGAAGGGTGCCATGGACGCCATTGGCCTCCACGGCGAGGATCTGGACGTCGTGCTGATGCAGATGGTCAACCTGATGCGTGACGGTCAGCCCGTCCGTATGTCCAAGCGCAAGGGCACCATGGTGACCCTGCAGGAGCTCGTCGACGAGGTCGGCTCCGATGCCGCTCGCTACACGCTCATCTCCAAGAGCTCCAACCAGATGGTCGACTTCGATATTGAGGCCGTTAAGAAGCGCGACAACTCCAACCCGGTCTATTACGTGCAGTACGCTCACGCCCGCGTGTGCTCCATCCTGCGTCGTGCCGCTGACGTTACGCCCGAGCAGGCTGACGAGATGGGCATGAAGGCCGTCGCCGCCAAGGCCATCGGTGAGAACGTCGATTACTCGCTGCTGACCGACCCGACCGAGCTCGCCCTTTCGCGCAAGCTCAACGAGCTCACCGACCTCATCGCCAGCTGCGCTCGCGACCGCGCCCCGTTCCGTCTGACGCACTTTGCCGAGGAGCTCGCCGGCGACTTCCACAGCTTCTACGCTGCCTGCCAGGTGCTGCCGAGCGAGGGCCGTCCCGTCGACCCCGAGCTTTCGCGTGCCCGTCTGGCCGCTTGCGATGCCGTCCGCGTGACGCTCGCCCTGGTGCTCACCCTCGTTGGCGTTTCCGCGCCCGAGCAGATGTAATCTGCGAGTCATTTGACCGCGCAGGTTTGGTTTAACTGAGCCTTGAAAGCCCGATCTCCCACTGAACTGCGTCCCAAATCTTGGACGCCCTAAATAGCGACTAGGCCGCGAGGGC
>CAJMBB010000166.1 GCA_905211615.1 uncultured Collinsella sp.
GCCGGTCGCGGGCCGGTCGAGTGCGACTTGATCGCGGGCATTCTAGCTGACCTGGAGCGCGAGGGCTTTTGCCGAGCCGAGGACGATCGTTGGTTGAGTGTGTAGCCCGCTCAAATCTGAAGAACGGGATTGTAAGGTTTAAATTCTCGGCTTGAGGGGCATCCTAAAGACGAGGCCGCTCGGAGCCTACGGGCGGCATGCGTTGAAGGGAAGTACACCTATGGATTTTGAGAACTCCCAAACCAAGAAGAACCTCGAGACCGCTTTTGCCGGTGAGTCCCAGGCACACACCAAGTATCGCTACTATGCCTCTAAGGCCAAGAAGGATGGCTACGTTCAGATCTCGAATATCTTTGCCGAGACGGCTGGCAACGAGTCCGAGCACGCCAAACTGTGGTTTAAATATCTGCACGACGGCGCCGTTCCGGGCACTCTGGACAACCTGCGCGACGCCGCCGCGGGCGAGAACTACGAGTGGACCACGATGTATGACGAGTTTGCCAAGACCGCCGAGGAGGAGGGTTTTGCCGAGATCGCCGAGAAGTTCCGTGGCGTCGCCGCCGTCGAGAAGGCCCACGAGGAGCGCTACAACAAGCTCGTCGAGCGCATTGAGTCGGGCGAGGTGTTTGAGCGCGAGGGCGTAAAGGTGTGGAAGTGCCTGAACTGCGGACATCTGCACGTTGGTGCCGAGGCACCTGAGGTGTGCCCGGTGTGTAACCACCCCAAGGCGTACTTTGAGGAGCAGGTGGTGAACTACTAGCGCTTGGCGCTGGCTGCTGCGGAGCGCAGGGCGGGGAAATACCTTTCCCTCTCGCTCACGGCTTCGCAGAGTCGCGCGAGGCAAAGGTATTTCCCCGCCTTGCGCTCCGGCGTTGGGTCGTCGCGTGCTCGATACAGAAAAGCTGATAAAAAAGGTTGTGTGCCGCCCCTTTTTGGGGCGGCACGTTTTTGTGGGGTCCCGGTCTCCACAGTTTTCGTCAAGCTATTGGTTAGATTTTGGTCAGTTGGCGTAAGGGTGGAAGGCCAAAAGATTGTTGGCGAAAAAAGCTCAGAGAAAGTGCTGGTAGGGGAGTTGTTGAGCTTTTCGACAGCTTTTGAGCAAAAGAAACTTTGTGGCTATTGCCGGCGATTGCGTTGTCGCGGTCATGGCGGTGCGGGATGCTGGTCGTAAGCGTCGAATGCTCCGATTTTGGAGGCCAGCATGGATCTGTTTCTTGAGACTCCGCAGCAACAAGCTGAGCGCATGCTGCGTCAGCAGCAACGACTCATGGAGATGCAAATGCAAGGGGTTGCCAACCAGGCGCCCGTGCAAAACGTCGTGCCCGCTGCTGTACCTGCAGCTGTGCCCGGGTGTGAATCGGCGCCAGAGGCCTATTCCGTACAGCAAGATTCATATGCGCAGGAGCTCGCGTTCGACAAGCATCGTGCGCGTCGCCGTCGCTGGGCCCAGCGCCTGCGTACGTTGGCGATGATCGTGCTCATCCCGTTGGGGCTTGCGGCCATCTTTCTGGCGTCGTATGCCCTCACGTGCATCCTCAACGGTGCATCGCCCAACGAGGTGCTCCAACATCTAGCGGCCCTGGGCCAGCGCCTAGATGACGTCATAACAACCATCCGCGCCGGCTGGGAGAGTTAGCGTTTTAGCGTCCGCGGCTCTAAGAGAAATTTGTCTGCAAGGCAGTGAGTGATCCGTGTGTGTGGCGGGGTAAGATTGATCGCGGTTTTGATTGATGATCGATTGGGTTTGTTGGGCGGAGTTTATGTCTGCAATTGATATTGCACTTATTGTGATTGCTTTGGTGGCGGTGGGGGTCGCTGCGGCCTGTGCCCTGCAGCTCAAGGGCCTTCGTGCCGAGTTGCGGGAGCGTGGCGACAGTAGCGCGGAAACGCTGGCAGCACTCGAGCAGGCCAACAACGCGCTCGATGCCCTGAACGTCGCGCTGGCCGAAACACGCCGCACGGCCAATGCCATCGCGCAGCAGCAGACGACCGATGCGGCCGTGGAGCAGCAACGTTACCTGGCCATCGCACGCGAGTTCTCGCAAGCTGGTGACCGGATGGATGACCTGCGCCGTGAGACGGCCCAACAGCTCGGCGCCAATCGCGAGGGCATCGAGCATCGCCTGGACAAGGTGCGCGAGACGGTCGATGCTCAGCTGGGCGCCATCCGCAAAGACAACAACGTGCAGCTCGATCAGATGCGTGCGACGGTGGACGAGAAGCTCTCTCGCACGCTCAACGACCGTCTGTCTGCATCGTTTAAGCAGGTGAGCGACCAGCTCGAGGCCGTGTACAAGGGCCTGGGCGACATGCAATCTATCGCCACTGGCGTGGGCGACCTTAAGCGCGTGCTGGGTAACGTCAAGGCGCGCGGCATTTTGGGCGAGGTGCAGCTGGGCGCGATCCTGGCGGATATCCTCACACCCGATCAGTATCTGGAAAACGTTGCCACCAAGCCCGGCGCCTCGGAGCGTGTTGAGTTTGCCGTCAAGCTGCCGGTAGACGAGGGCGACCCCGTACTGCTGCCGATTGACTCCAAATTCCCGGGCGACGCGTACGAGCATCTGCTCGATGCCCAGGAGTCGGGCGACGCGGATGCCGTCGCCGCCGCGCGCAAGACGCTTGACGCTATGGTCAAGCGTGAGGCAAAGGACATCTGCGAAAAGTATCTGAGCGTGCCCGTGACCACCAACTTTGGCATCATGTTCGTTCCGTTTGAGGGGCTGTACGCTGAGGTCGTCAGCCGCCCCGGGCTTATCGAGACCCTGGGCCGCGACTATCATGTCAACGTTGCCGGCCCTAGCACCATGGCGGCCATTCTCAACAGCCTGCAGATGAGTTACCAAACGTTTAAGCTGCAAAAACGCACCGACGATGTACTGCGCGTGCTCTCCGCTGTCAAGGCCGAGCTGCCGCGCTATCAAAAGGCGCTGCGCCGCGTCCAGCAGCAGATCGAGACCGCGGGCAAAACGGTCGAGGGCATCATTACCACGCGCACCAACGTCATGGAGCGCAAGCTCAAGGACATCGACGCGCTGGAAGACGCCGACCAAGCCGATGAGATCTTGGGGCTCACGCCCGCGGGCTTTCCCACAGACCAAGAAGACGAGGACTAATTGCAACAAGACGGCGGGGCGCCGGCGCAAACGCGGATGCCCCGCTGCTTTTCGCATCGTGCTTGCCTGAAGTGCGCTTCAATGTGCAACAATGGCGTTTCGCCCTATCAGACGCGAAAGGAAGCCCATGTCTCAGAGAAGCACCAGCCCGCTCAAACGCTCCACCGTGCGCCGCACGCTACAGCGTTTTTGGGATGTCACGCGCACGCAGCCGCTGATTGTCTTTCTCTCGGTGTTCTCGTCGGCGGGCTACATCTTTTTGCTGACGTTTGCCAATACCTATGTGATGGCCCTCATTGTCGACCGCGTTCAAGCCGGTCCCGTGGCGGGTGACCAGGTGTTTGAGGTCTTCGGTCCCTACATTCTGGCGCTCGTGCTCGTCAACCTGGTGGGCCAGATCCTCTCCAAGCTGCAGGACTACACCGTCTACAAGCTCGAGATCGCGGGCAACTATCACCTGGCGCGCCTGTGCTTTGACACACTCTCCAACCAATCCATGACATTCCATACCAGCCGCTTTGGCGGATCGCTTGTGAGCCAGACAAGCCGTTTTATGAGCGGCTACACCGGTCTGGTCGACGTGACGGTGTATTCGCTCATCCCCACCATCACCTCGGTCATCTGCACCGTGGCCGCACTCGCCCCGGTGGTGCCGACGTTTACCGTGATCCTGGTGTGCATCATGGTCGTCTACATCGCGTTTGTCTGGCTTATGTACAAGCGCATCATGCCGCTTTCGGCCGCGACGTCCGCCGCCCAGAACAAGCTCTCGGGCGTGCTCTCCGACGCGGTCACGAACATCTTGGCCGTCAAGACCTGCGGGCGCGAGGACTTTGAACGCGATCTGTTCGACGCCGCCGATCGTGCCGCGCGCGACGCCGAGACGGTCTCGATGCACGCCATGATGCAGCGCAACTTTACGACCTCGGGCCTTATCGTCATCACCATGGCCGTGGTGAGTGTGTTCGTGGCGGGCGGCAACGCGTGGTTTGGCATCTCGGCCGGCTCGCTCGTCATGATCTTTACCTACACCTATAACCTCACCATGCGT
>CAJMBB010000167.1 GCA_905211615.1 uncultured Collinsella sp.
GCACCAGGTTGTAGAACTGGAAGACAAAGCCCACGTCGGCGCGGCGGTATTCCACGAGCTGAGCCTCGTTGGCGGAGCTCACGTCGCGCCCGTCCACCGTCACGGTGCCGGAAGTCGCCGTATCCATGCCGCCCAGAATGTTGAGCGCCGTGGTCTTGCCGGCACCCGAGGCGCCCAGGATAATGGCGAGCTCACCGCGCTCAACAGAAAAGCTCGCGCCGTCGAGCGCGTGAATGCGGGCGTCGCCCTCGCCGTATGCTTTGATGACGTCTTTGAATTCGATATAGGCCATCGATCGGTTCCCATCTGGTCGGATAACTCTTTAGTATTACCCATTTCGCACCGACCAAAAAGGGACAGGTTCATTTTGGCAGGTTTTATATGGGGGAACGGCAGCTATAGATGAGGCGCCGGGGAGGCAGAGAAATCATCGACGGGGTCAGGCCGGCCGCCAAACACAACGCACGCATCTCAATCTGTCAGCCAAATCATTCGAACAGCTGTTCGTTTCTATGATATGATTCCGCTATCTAAGCAGGCTAATACGCAGAAAGGCGGCCAACATGGCGTTCGACTTTAAGAAGGAATGCAAGGAGCTCTACAAACCTGCAAGCAAGCCGAGTATCGTAACTGTCCCGCCTATGAGCTACGTTGCCGTTCGCGGAAAGGGCGACCCAAATACCGAAGGTGGCGAGTATCAAAACGCCCTACCGCTGCTTTACGGCATCGCCTATACCGTCAAGATGTCGAAGAAAGGCTCAAGGAGTATCGAGGGCTTTTTCGACTTTGTGGTACCGCCGCTCGAGGGTTTCTGGTGGCAAGACTCCCCGAGCGGCGACATCGATTATGTACGCAAGGACGATTTCAACTTTATCTCGTGCATCCGCCTGCCCGATTTCGTCACCCGAGATGACTTTGACTGGGCAGTCGCGGAAGCCACGGCCAAAAAGAAACTGGACTTTTCTGCCGTCGAGTTGCTTAGAGTTGATGAGGGTCTCTGCGTTCAATGCATGCATACCGGACCCTATGACAGCGAGCCGACAACCGTAGACGCCATGCATGAATACGCGACCGAGCAGGGCTATGTCCCCGACTTCTCAGACAACCGTTTACATCACGAAATCTATCTCTCCGATCCACGCAAATGTGCGCCGGAGAAACTTAAGACTGTGGTTCGTCATCCCATCAAACGCGCTGAATAGCGCGGAGCGTCATTTCACGCGCTAGGTTTTAAGCCAGCCAACCAGCCGCCTCCTAGGCCGTCAGGCAATTATCTTGACGCGGCCCGTCGCATCTTATAAGTTTGTTTTGCTAAAGCTGGAAAGCCTCTCAACGATGCGCAACTCCAGCTCTTTTTCATTCCGAATAATCAAAATGGGACGCCGTTTCCGCAGATGGTGCCATCCGGAAACGGCGTCCCACTCTAAGGCAATATTCTGGGATGCGCTTTCCGCTTGGAGGACCGTTCGGAAAGTGCATCCCATTCTGAAGCCTCAAACTGGGATGCAGTATCCGCTAGGCGCCCCAAGAGAAAAGTGCGTCCCACTCCGCAGCGTCACGCCGGGACGTACCCTCAGCCCACACCCTCTCCCGTCGGCGTTTCCCCAGATAAAACCTGCCAAAATAAACCTGTCCCTTTTTGGCAGGTTTTAGAGGCGGATGGTGAAGGCGATCTGATGATCGTGGCCGGATACGGTAGCGGAGCCGCCATGGACCTCGGCGATGGCGCGCACGACGGATAGGCCCACGCCCGAGCCGCCCGTCTTGGAGCTACGCGAGACGTCTGCACGGTAGAAGCGGTCGAACAGTCGGTCCAGGTCACCCTCGGGCAGCTCGTCAACAGCATTCGATACGACAAGCTCGGCCGGGCTTTTGCCCGCACCGCGCGAGGCTGCGCGCAGGCTTAGCTCAATCACGCTGCCCTCGCTCGCATAGCGCGTGGCGTTATCCAGCAGTAACTCAACCACCTGCGCCACCGCCGCGGCATCGGCATAGGCCCGCACGCCGCTCGCAATCGACGTCGACAGACGCTTGCCGCGCGAAACCGCCACCGATTCAAACGGCGCCGCCGCCTTGTCCACCGCCTCCGAAAGATCGATCGATGTCATGGCAAAGCCCGCCGAGCCCTCGTCCATGCGAGCCAAAAATACCAGACGCTCCGTAAGTGCCGTCAGCCGCGCGACCTGCTCGTGAATGCTCTGCGTCCACTCACTCTCGCCGCTCTCGATCTCTTGTACCTCATTGGCGGCGTCAATTACAGCCAGCGGCGTCTTGATCTCGTGGCTTGCATCGGTAATAAAGCGCTTTTGCTTGCTGTAGCTCTCGACCATCGGTCGAATCACCGCGCCCGAGGCACCCGCCACAATTGCCAACACCGCCAGCCAGCCAATGCAACTGATTGCCACGCTCGCGCTCAAAAACGAATAAAAGCTTGCAAGCTCGCGTGAACAGTCGACGAATACATAGGTTGTCTCGTCGCCCTGAACCGTAACCGTATAACGGTAGTTACCAGAAAAGCCCGAGGTCAAACCCTTGGAATACAGTCCTGCAGCGATGCGTGCAGCACGCTTGGCGCCCACCGCGGCAATGCGGGCCGTGTTGACATCTGTCACCCGCCCGCCGGCAATCGACACCGTAAAGTAGCGCGTGTCGAAGGGAGACTCCGCCGTCATACCTTCAAAATGCCCGGCGCGAACGGCCGCCCGGTTACCGGTAGCGACCTTGCCGGCAACCGCATCCTGACCGGGATCGGTCTTAGGCTCGTCCTCCCAATCAATGCCATCCTTGCCCGCCAAGATATAGTCCAGGCGAGCATCGGCCATCTTGCAGACATGCGAGTAGTTGACAACGTTGATGCCGGCAATGATGAGCGTGAGCACCACGGTCACGGCGCCCATGGCAACGAGGATAAACTTGCGACGCAGGCGACGGCCCAATGCGTCAGCAGCATTTGCCCGCCCCGTACTACTCGAGGCGGTGTGGAACCGCTCCGTCATGCGCTTGCACCACGAGCGTACGCTCACGCCCGCTCGTCCCCTTCGACAACCTCAAGCGAATAGCCCTGATTGCGCGATGCGCGAATGACCACGTTGGCACCAAGCGCCGTCAGCTTTTTGCGCAGGTACGAGATGTAGACCCACGCCACGTTAGCGCCCTCGGGCGCATCCTCGCCCCATACCTCGAGCATCAGACGCTCGGTAGGCATACGCGTTCCGGCATTGCGCATAAAGAGCTCCATAAGCTGAAACTCACGATTGGCCAGGTGCTCCTCGCCCAAGGGACCCACCAGCGTGCACGATGCCGTATCGAGGCGCACGTTGCCCACACTGAGCGTCGTGGCGTCGATCGCAGTCGCGGCGCGCGTCATGGCGCGAATGCGTGCGAGCAGCTCCTTGGCGGCAAATGGCTTGGTCAGATAGTCGTTGGCACCGGCATCCAGACCCTCGACCTTATCGGACACCTCGCTTTTGGCCGTGAGCATGATGATGGGCAGTCGCTTACCGGCGGCGCGTGTGCGCTTGAGCACCTCGATGCCATCCATGCCGGGCATCATGATGTCCAGGATTGCGGCGTCATAGTCGTTGGCGAGTAGATATTCGAGCGCCGTCAGACCGTCGAGGGCGGTGTCGACCTCGTAGTCGCTATGTTGAAGAATCGCGGTGAGGGCGCGGGAGAGGCCAGGTTCGTCCTCGGCAAGCATCAGCTTCATAGTTGTTCCTTTGGCGCACGGCTATACAGATTTCGATACTGCCGATAATAGCGCACCGAAAGCTGCCTTAGCGCAGCCTTAGCAGCTCAACCTGCACGTTTTCAAATACGCAGGATATGGCTTAGCCAAACTTAAGGCGCAGATGCTGAACGCTTGGACGCATGCCGACCGCGGAAGGACGGCGACTCGTTCTTTCAGGGCGTCTTGGCTATGCAAAGTGCCCTGGCGTTATTCCTCGTACGCGCCCTCAAGCCGAAGCAGCCACTCCTTGCGGTCAAGGCCACCGGCATATCCGTTGAGCGAACCATCGGCGGCAACCACGCGATGGCACGGCACGATGATCGAAATGGGATTACGCGCGACCGCGGCCCCCACGGCACGGGGAGACACAACGGGTGCCTCATTTCCCGGCACACGATGTCGAGCCGCAACACGCTGGG
>CAJMBB010000168.1 GCA_905211615.1 uncultured Collinsella sp.
CGGAATCAGGCCCTCGCGGCCTAGTCGCTATTTAGGGCGTCCAAGATTTGGGACGTAGTTCATTTTCACTCTGGTTTTGCATTCCTGGATAGATAGAAAAGAAACCGCCTTCTCAAAAGAAAGCGGTTTCTTATAGTTCTATATGAACGCGAGGTCTTTGACCCGGAGAGTCCGAGGTACTTGTTGGTAAGACCTTATTTAGGAGCGCGCAACCTTGCCAGACTTGAGGCAGGTGGAGCAAACGTTCATCTTGCGACGGTGACCATCGACGACGACGTAGACGCGCTGGATGTTGGGGCGGAACTTACGGTTGGTGACGCGGTGAGAGTGGCTGATGGAGCGACCGGCAACGGGGTGCTTACCGCAAACTTCGCAAACTTTGGACATAACTGACCCTCCTTGGGCGACAAACGAACATGTCGCGTTAACAAACAAGCCTGAACTATAGCACAGAAGCAGCTCCCTGTGCGTAATCTACACAGAGATATTCCTCTTTTGGCGATAGTGCTCACGCCACGGCCCTGGACGTAGATCCGATTTGCGTGCAGCAGAGGGGATTATGCCAGCTCGTGCGTGTGTTTTCAAGCTCGTCCCACAAATATATATAGGTTTATTGAGCATTGGGCTCCGTTTACGGATTGCTCTGTATTAATGCTCGCAATTAAGCTCGAGGTTGGCTACACTATCCCATGACCATTAAAGGGGTACGAGATACCCACATGGAATTACATAGCTGCCAAAGAGCAGCCCTTCCTGTGGGTGTCTGGTCCGCTTTAAGCGGTCGGGCATCTATTTTTTTGACTGTGTCAGCAGTCAAGACATGTGAGGAAGGAGATCGATGGGCACGACTTCCCCCAAGGCGGTCATCATGGACGAGACCGCCGTCAATCGAGCGATGACCCGCATCGCGCACGAGATTCTCGAGCGCAACGAGGGCTGTGAAGACCTCGCTCTGGTCGGCATCGTCACGCGCGGCGACCTTCTGGCAAAGAAGCTCGCCGAGGAGATCAAGGAGATCGAGGGCGTCGACGTTCCGCTCGGCAGCCTCGACATCAGCTTCTACCGCGATGACTACGCTACCAATTTCGCTCCCGCGATCCACGCCACCAACATTCCCTTCAGCGTCGATGGCAAACGCGTCGTTTTGGTGGACGACATCCTGTACACGGGTCGTACCATCCGCGCCGCTCTAGACGCCGTCATGGACCTGGGCCGTCCGAGCCGCATTGAGCTGGCAGTCCTCGTTGACCGCGGCCACCGCGAGCTCCCCATCTCGCCGGACTTTGTCGGCAAGAACGTTCCCTCGTCGCATGAGGAGAACGTGCACCTATATATGAAGGAAGTCGACGGCCACACCGCTGTCGAGATTAACGACGTCGCGCCGGGTTCCCACGTGGGCTCCGCGCCGCTGGGAGGTGAGTAGTACCGTGGCGTTCAACCATAAGCACCTGATCGACATTACCGAGTACTCCGAAGAGGACATCAAGCTCATCCTCGAGACCGCCAAGGCGTTCTCCGAGGTCAACGAGCGTGCCATCAAGAAGGTCCCCACGCTCAAGGGCAAGACCATCGTCAACATGTTCAACGAGCCCTCGACGCGCACCCGCAGCTCCTTCGAGCTCGCCGAGAAGCGTCTTTCGGCCGACAGCCTCAACTTTGGCGGCTCCTCGACCTCCACGGTCAAGGGCGAGAGCCTCGTCGACACCGTCGAGACCCTCAACGCCTACAAGATCGACTGCATCGTCGTGCGCGATAAGCACGCCGGTGCTCCCTACATCGTCACGCAGAACTCGCCCGCGAGCGTCATCTGCGCCGGTGACGGCAAGCACAACCATCCCACGCAGGCCCTGCTCGACCTGTACACTATCTGGGAGCACAAGGGTGACTTCCACGGTCTGAAGGTCGCCGTCGTCGGCGATATCGCGCACTCCCGCGTCTGCGGCTCGCTGATCCCCGCCCTTAAGATCATGGGCTGCGAGACCTACGCCGTCGCCCCCGGCACGCTGCTGCCGCCGGCGCCCGAGGTCCTGGGCTGCGACCACGTGACGAGCGACCTCGATTCCGTCCTGCCCGAGCTGGACGTCGTCTACATGCTGCGCGTGCAGCAGGAGCGTCTCGAGGGTGCCCCGTTCCCGACCATTCGTGAGTACCACAAGCTCTTCGGTCTGACCAAGGACCGCGAGAAGCTCATGAAGCCCGACGCGATCATCTGCCACCCGGGCCCCATCAACCGCGGCGTCGAGTTCGATTCCTATATGGCCGACCACCCGCAACGCTCCGTCATCCTGGAGCAGGTCTACGCCGGTATCTGCGTGCGTATGGCTATCCTGTATCTGCTGCTTGGAGGTGCCGATAATGGCCTTGCTTCTTAAGAATGCCCACGTCGTCGACCCGTCCGTCGAGCTTGACGGTGTCGTTGACGTCCTGATTGACGGCGACAAGATCGCCGAGGTCGGCGAGAATCTCGCCGTCGAGGGAGCCGAGGTCCGCGACCTTTCCGGCAAGTACCTCGTCCCCGGCCTGGTGGATATGCACGTTCACCTTCGCGAGCCCGGCTACGAGGTCAAAGAGGACATCGAGAGCGGTACCCGCGCAGCTGCCAAGGGCGGCTTTACCGGCGTGTGCGCCATGCCCAACACCGATCCCGTAACCGATAACGGCACTGTCGTGGAGTTCGTCAAGTCCCGCGCTGCCGAGGTCGGCCACTGCCGCGTCTATCCGTCGGGCGCCATGACCCGCGGTCTTAAGGGCGAGGCCATGTCCGAGATGGGCGATATGGTCGCCCACGGCGCCGTCGCCTTCACCGATGACGGTCGCGGCGTGCAGGGCGCGGGCATGCTCCGTCGCTGCATGGACTACGGCAAGATGTTCGGCAAGGTCTTCATGAGCCACTGCCAGGACGAGGACCTGGTCGGCCACGGCCAGATCAACGAGGGCAAGGTCTCGACCCGTCTGGCCCTCGAGGGTTGGCCGGCTGCCGGCGAGGAGCTCCAGATCGCCCGCGACATCGAGATCGCCAAGCTGACCGGTGCCAAGCTGCACATCCAGCACATCTCCACCGCCCATGGTCTGGAGATCGTGCGTGCCGGTAAGGCCGCTGGCGTTCAGGTTACCTGCGAGGCTACCCCGCACCACATGTTCCTGACTGAGAACGACCTGGACGAGACCTACAACACCTCGCTCAAGGTCAATCCGCCGCTGCGTACCGAGGAAGATGCCGAGGCCATCCGTCAGGGCGTCATCGACGGCACCGTCGACGCTATCGTCACCGACCACGCTCCCCACACCCCGTGGGAGAAGGCCCGCGAGTTCGAGCTTGCGCCCTTTGGCATGATCGGCCTTGAGACCTCCCTGTCGCTCGTACTCACCGAGCTGGTCAACACGGGCAAGATGAGCGTGGGCCGCATGGTCGAGCTCATGGCCATCAAGCCGCGTGAGATTCTGGGCCTCGACCAGGTTCAGGTCAAGGCGGGCTCCGTTGCCGACCTGACCGTGTTCGACCCCTCTGCCACCTGGACGGTCGGTGAGGACGGTTATGAGTCGCGCGCCGAGAACTCCGGTTTTGCCGGCCGCACGCTTACCGGTCGTGCCACCGATGTGTTTGTCGGCGGTAAGCAGACGCTCGCCGACGGCTGCATCTGCTAGCATAGCCTTATCGCTTTTGTGCGCGGTGCCCTTGCGGTGCCGCGCTTTCTGTTCGTTTTGACCATGCAATCGCATGGGGGATTGGAGCGTCTATGCCCACACCTTCCACTGCACGCATGCACGACTTCGAGGTCGTCTCGAACCAGAAGATCGCCGACGGCATCTTCTCGCTCGTCATCTCGGCCCCCAAGCTTGCAAGTGCGCTCAAGCCCGGTCAGTTTGTGAACATTGCCGTGCCCGGCGATGCGTCCTCGCTGCTTCGCGTGCCCCTGAGCTTCTATCGCGCCGACGCCCAGGCCGGCACCGTCGAGCTGTGGTACGCCGTCGTGGGTGACGACACCCGTCGTCTGTCGCAGATGGCCCCCGGCTCCAAGTCCAACCTGTTGGGCCCTGGCGGCCGCGGCTGGCTTGTTCCCGAGGGCACCAGGAAGGCGCTGCTCGTGGCGGGCGGCATCGGC